>DASXAN010001317.1:0-3521 GCA_036406755.1 Gemmataceae bacterium | reverse complement strand
GCGGCGCAGCTGAGCGAGCGCTCGCTCAGCTGCGCCGCGCGGCGAAACGTTCACCGCTGAATCCGCGTCACCTGCGTGGTGCCGTCGGTCAGCTCGAACCGGTAACCGTCGTTGAACGCCTCGGCGAACTCCTCCTGGTGGCTGACCAGGAGGATGCAGTGCAGGTGGCCGCGGAGGTTTTGCAGCTCCTGGATCATCACCTGCCGACCGTTGCGGTCCAGGCAGCCGAACCCTTCGTCGATAATGACCGACTCGATCGGCCGGTGCTGTCGGCTGGCGTACTGGCCGATCCCAAGCGCCAAACTGACCGCCACCCGGAACCGCTGGCTGCCACTCAGGAACGCGACGTTGATCGCCGAGCCCCCGGTGGTGCGGTTGTACGCCTCGAGTTCCAGGGCCTTGTCCGGCTCCTCCCCGTCCTCGCCCGACCGCAGCCGCAGATAAAGCTGGCCGCCGGACAGCCGGTCGAGGACGGCGTTGGCGTGGTCCACGATCTGCCGCTCGGCCTGCCGCACCAGGTAGAGCTGCAACCGGTCGCGGCCGAGGAGTTGGGCCAGCAGGGCGTGGCGGGTGTGGTCGCGGTCCACGTCCAGGGCCATCGCCTGGAGGTCGGCCCGCTGCCGCTGCCGGCTCTCCAGCAGCGCCTTAGCCTGCCGCGTCTGGCGGACCGTTTCCTCGCACGCCTCGGTCCGTCCGCGGGAGTCGCGGAGCGCTTGCTGGACCTCCGCCACCGGCCGGCGCGCCTCCTCCGGGAACGCCTCTAGCTCCCGGTCCAGTTCCGCCTTCGATTGCCGGAGCGATTCCAGGCCGGCCCGCGCCTGCCGCAACTCTTGGGCCTTCGGCTCGACGCCGCGCTCGGCGAGGGCGTCGCGCTCGGACTTCCAGCCATGCAGTTCGGAGAGCTTCGCCCGCTCTGCCGGACCGCGCCACGCGTCCGGCAATGCCGCCAGGGCCGCGTCTAGACTTTGCCGGCAGTGCTTTCGCGTGACCTCCTCGGTCTGCATCTGGCCGGCGACCGACGACAATTCGCCCTCGACCTCCTGCCGCTGGGCGGCGAGGCGGTCGAGTTCCTCCTGCACAACGCGGGCCTCGGCCCGGGCCGCCTTCAGCCCGCCGGCGACGGCTTGCTCCTCCGCCTCGGCCCGCGTGAAGTCGCGATGCAGTTGCTCCGGTTCGCCGGGCAGGCCGGCCGCCAGCGCGGCCACGCCCTGCCGCAGCGTCTGCACCTGGCCCCGCAGTGCCGTCCAGGCGACGTGCTGCCGCTGGGTTTCGCGCAGCGCCGAGCGGACGGCGTCAAGCCGGGCCGCCCGGGTGCGGGCGGCGTCCAGGTCGGCCGGCGTTGGATAGGCGGTCGTGAGCCAGTCGGCCGGCGGCGCGGGGGCCACCCGGCCGCGGAACGGCTCGGGCAAGTCCCCGAAAACGGCGGCACAGTCGCGGGCGTGGCGGTCGGCGTCCCGGTGGGCTTGCTCCAGTTGCCGCTTGGCGTCGAGGTACTCTTCCCGCTTCTCCTGCCGTTCCTTCTCCAGCCCGGCCACCTGCTGCCGGAGTTTCCCTTCGGCCTGCTGGGCCGCCTGCTGGGCGGTAGTCGTCTCTTTGACCTTCGCCTCGGCCGCCTTGACCTCCGCCTGTCGCTGGGCCAGCTCGCGGGAGAAGTGCGCCGGCGTTAGGTCCTGACCGCACTGTCGGCAGACGCGGGCCCCTTCCAACTCGCGGAACGCCTTCTCCTCGTCCCGGCCTTGCTTCAAGAGTGCCCTTGCGGCACTCGCGGCGTCGTCGGCCCGCTGCCGCTCGGCCCCCCGCGCCTCCAGTTGCGGCACCAGTGTGGCCAGCTCGGCGGTTAACCGCTCGCCGCGAGCTTTGATGGCCCGCTCCTGCTCGGCCGTCCGCCGCTCCCGGTCGCGCGTCTGCCGCAGGTCGTCGCGGGCCTGGGCCAGCCGGGCGAGTTGCGGCACCGCGGCCGTCAGACTCGCCAGTTCGTCATGCTCCGCCTGGGTGATCGCCAGCCGCTTCTCGACATCGGCCGGCAGCCGGGCCAGCTCCTCGTCCTGCCGCTCCAGCTCGCGCCGCTGCTGCTCCAACATCGTGACCTGGGCGCGGACGCCTTCCAACCGACGGAGGCGGGCCTGCAAGTCGCGCTGTCGCTGCTCGTCGGCGGTGGTCGTTTTTTGCAACGCCGACCGCTTCTGCAGCGCCTGGGCCGAGGCCGCCTCGCAGGCGGCCAGTCGCTCGCGGGCCGCCTGGTGTCGCGCGGCCAAGCCTTCCGCCGTCCGCTGCGACTCGGCGATCTGGCCCCGCTGCTTGACGGCCGCCTCCAGGTGCGGCAGGACTGCCGTCAGCTCCCGCGCCCGCTCGGCGTCCCGCTCAATCGCCGCGGCCTCGGCGAGCAGCCCCTGGGCCTGCTGCCATCGCTGGGCCAACGCGGCCGCTTTCGCCTGCAGGTCGGCCCACTGGCGGGCCTGGTACTCGGCCGCCTGCCACCACTCAACCTCGGCCTGAGCCTCGGCTCGACTCGACTCGGTGGCGGCGATCCGCTCGTCGGCCGCGGCCAACTCCTCGGCCGTCACGTCCGGCAAGGCGTCGAGCTGGTGCTGGAGCGCTTCGTGCTTCGCCTTCAACTCGCGGCGCCGGTCGTCCGCCCTGGCGTGCAGCCGGGCGTAGCGGTCCAGGTCCACGATCCCGGCCAGAACCTCAAACCGCCCCTTCGCGGTCGAGTCGAGCAGTTTTTCCGCACGGCCCTGGAGGAGCAGGACGGAGGAGGTGAACGTCTCGTAGGTCAGCCCGAGGCGGTCGCGGACCCAGGCGTCATACTCAACCTTGCGGCCCGTGTCTGGGACCGGCTCCCACTTACCCGGCCGGCCCGGGGCGGCCGGGGGCAGGTAGCGGTAGATGCCCTGCGTGGCGGTGGTCGTGCCGCGATTGGTCTTCTTGAGCGTTCGCTTGGCTCGGTACAGTTTGCCGTCGAGGGCGAAGTCGAACTCCACCTGCAGGCCGTCCGCGTCCTTGTTGATCAGCTCGGCGGCGTGTTGCGACCCGCCGCGGTGGTGGCCGAATAGGGCGTAGGTGACGGCATCGAAGATGGCCGACTTACCGCTGCCGTTGAGCCCGGCGAGCATCCACAGCGTCGAGCCGGCGAAGTCGATCTCCTGCTCCTCGCGGTAGCAGAGGAAGCCTCGCAGGCACACGCGGCGGGGGATCATCCCGTCTCTCCCATTGTTTCGCCGCGTCCCATAGCACAAGCTGGCAGCTTGTGCTACAGCAGGCGGTCGCGGCGCCACGATCTATGTCAACTCCCGGAGCATCGTTTCCGCCAGCTCCAGCACGGCGGCGCGGTCGGCCTCGGGGTGGTTGGTCAGCTCGGTCGTCAGGTAGTCGCGGACGGTGTCCTCGAAGCTCTTGGTCGGCTCCGCCCCGCCGACGGTCAGCGCCGGGCCGAGCGTGCTGCGCTCCGTCCAGTCGCGGCTGTACCAGCGCGGGAAGATCGCCTCCAATTCCCGCAGCACTTCTTCCAGCGAATCCACCCC
>DASXAN010001316.1:0-2368 GCA_036406755.1 Gemmataceae bacterium | reverse complement strand
CGGCCGGTTCTTCGCCCAGTTCGGCTACGAGAGCATCGACTCGACGCAGACGCCGTTCGTGTCGCGCTCCTACAACTTCATCTACGACCCGTTCACCCACACCGGCGTGCTGACGACGCTGAAGCTGACCGACGCCTGGAGCGTCCAGAACGGCGTCGTCACCGGGTGCGACGTGTTCTTCGGCCCGGCCGTCAACCCGTGCTACGTCGGCAGCGTCAAGTGGGCACCGCCGACCGGCCGGAATAGCGTCCTGTTCTCGTACATCCTGGGCAGCGGCCGGTTCGATCAGAAAGAGAACTTCCACAACCCGGAGATCTTCGACGTCGTCTACACGCACAAGTTCAGCGACCGTTTCAGCTACGCCCTGGACGCGCTGTATGGCCTGACGTGGAACGTACCCGACATCGGTTTCGCCAACTGGTGGGCGACCGGTCACTATCTGAGCTACGTGCTCACGCCGCGTTTGACGGCCCAGAGCCGGCTGGAACTGTTCGACGACATCCAGGGCCAGCGGACCGGGTTTGCGGGGCTGTACATCGCCCCGACCATCGGTGTGGTCTTCAAGCCGATCAAGGACATCCTGATCCGCCCAGAGTTGCGCTACGACTACAACACGGAGTCACGTCCGTTCGAGAACAAGCACGGCGTGTTCACCGCGACGACCGACCTGCTGGTCCGCTGGTGACCCGCCGATCCCGGTCTTCAGGAAACCTGACGGAAAGGAGTCCGCCCGATGAAGAGGATTACCGCCGGCCTGCTCGGCTTGGTGCTGCCACTTTCGGCGGCGGCGCAGCAACCGCAAACCGTCCCGCCCGGCACGCCGGTGACGATCACCGTCACTCCGGCCGCGGCCGCCGCACCGGCCGTGTCCATCACCCTCGACGAGCGGGTGGCCCGCGCCACGCCGCACCGCTTCGGCCTGAACCACACCGGCGGCGGCAACATCGACGTCCAGCAGCCGTCACCGGACACCGTCGTCGTCACCATGACGGGCGTCGCCGTCGCCGTGGGCGGCGTCGGCAAGCCCGGCTGCGCCGCGATGGACTTCGACCTGACGCAGGCGTTCGAGGTCTCGTTCGACAAGCCGGACGTCAAGGCGGCGAAGGTGAGCCTGGAGGCGCGGGTCATTGGGCTGCTGCGGACCCATTGCAAGGGCGGCGGTACTGCGGAAGCAACCCACGGCTGCGCCACCGTCTCCCCGGAACACGGCGGCGAGGCCCTGTCGTTGTGCGTCCCGGACCACGTGGCCGCCGGCGGCGAGAACGTCTCGGTGAACGACCACGTCGGGCCGCAGACGGTCCCCGTCGTGGCGGGCAAATACTCCTTGCACCAAGCATTTCACGTCGGGGCATCCCACCCAAAGACTTGCCTGCCGTGTAAGGCGGCGTCGGCCGAATTCGCGCCCGACCCGGCCCTCGACCCACTGTGGATCAGCGCGTTCGAGCCGTTCCACGGCGCGAGCAAGAAGGACTTCGGGTTCCAGATCACACTCAAGGTCGTGCCGGATACGGAGGCACCGGCCGAGCGGATCCCGAGCGAGCCCAAGAAGGTGGAGAACGGCAAGCCGTGACGGCGGCGGGCCCGGCGGGCATCGGGTTGACCGCCCAATGCCACCGGCCAATCATGACGACGGTTTTTGGATCACGAGCTTGAACGACGCTTCGGCCCGGGCGGCCCCGACGACGGCGGTGACACGGACCGTGCGCCCGCTGTCGGCAGCGTCGGCGTTCACCCGCACGGCGAACGTCCGCGTGAACGCGGTCCGATCGGCCGTGAACGCCGACGACCACGGCTCGACCCGGACACCGGCCGGCGGTTCCACGGTCACGTCCGGCGTGACCGGGAGCGGCGCTCCCGCCGCCGCCCGGACCCGGACCTCGAATTGACCCGCCGGCCCCGGTGCCAACACGACCTCTGCCGGCAAGGTCAGCTGTGGCTGTACGGCGGCCACGGGCGGCGGCTCCGCCTTGCGGACGACGACCTTGACCGGCCGCTCGGCCCGTACGGTGCCGATCGAAGCGGTGACTTTGATGGTGCGCTCGCCGGGCGCCGCATCGGCGGCGACGCGGACGACGTAGGCCCGGGTGAAGGTCGTGCGGTCGGCGGCGAAGGCGGACGACCAGGGCTCGATTTGGACCCCGACACCCGCCGAATCGAGTGTGACGCTCGGCGGACTGGCCAGCGTCGTCTCGCCGGCGGCCCGAACTCGCACCTCAAAATACGAAATGCCTCCTGGGGGCACGGCCACCTCCGGCGGTACGTCCACCGCCGCAGCGGCGGCCGGCCCAGGCGGGGGTGGGTGCGGCGTCGGCCCGGGTGTGGGCGGCGTAGCTGCGGGCGGCACGGACGGTTGCGGCTCTGGCTTTGG
>DASXAN010001315.1:0-3302 GCA_036406755.1 Gemmataceae bacterium | reverse complement strand
TGTACCACGAGTCCCCAGACCGAGAAAGGCCATCCACCGCCGGCGTGGCCCCGGAAACGGAACCGGCCCCGCGGCTCATCCGGCGTCGTCCGACGCGGGAGAACGCGGGGGCCGGCGGAGCGGACCGGGCCGTCAGGCTGCGACCCGGCGTTCGGCAGGTCCGGGTCGCAGCCTGGCGGCGTGACCAGCAACGGACACTCCGGGCACGCCGATCCTGCCCACAGCGGACCGTATGATTCGTGACCGTTTGTCCTACCGGTACTCGTCCCGGATCGGGTGGAAGACGTCGAGCACCTTCACCGGCTTGTCGCCGGCGACGACCGAGTGCGGCACGCCGCCGGGGATGCGGAACACGTCGCCCGGCCGCAGCCGCTTCGTCTCGCCGCCGATCGTGAAGTCCAGCTCGCCGTCCAGCACCAGCCCCATCTGCTCGTTGACGTGGCTGTGCTCCTCGACCACTCCGCCGGCCGGGATGACGACCAGCGAGAACTGGATGTTGTCCCCCGCGCAGGTGCGGGTGGTGATCGTGCCGAAGATGGTGTGCCGGCCGAACTCGTCGGCCGTCGGGAAGTAGTGGCTCACTTGGACAGACTCGCCTTCAGGGACACGTGGACCTCGGCACTCTGACGAACGATCAGCGACTTCGTCGGCGGGTAGTAGCGGATCGTCCCCGGGCCGCCGCGAAGGTCCCAGCTGTCCGGGTCGATCGTCGTCACGATCAGGTCGATCAGCGATTGGACGTTGAACGCCTCCTGGAGCGGGTCGCCGACCGGGAAGAACGGGTTGCCGATCGGCGACACCAGGTCGCCGAGGTAGTAACTCTTCGTCACCATGTACTCGCGGGCCTTGGTCGGGGTGGTGACGAACACCGTCCCGTCGCGGACCACGTAGGTCAGGCCGAGCGACCGCAGCACGCCCCGCAGCGCCGACCGGGCCGCCACCGGCTTCTTGACCACGAACGTCACCGGCGAGTTGTACGTCAGGTTCAGCTCGTCCAGGGCGGCCTTGTCGAGGACGACGGTCAGGTTCATCATCGTGGACAGGTAGTCCATCACGTCTTCGAGGCGGGAGTTCTGGAACTCGGCCTTTACCGGCGTGTCCAGGGCTTGCAGCAGCTTCAGCTCCGCGGCCGTGGGAGCGGTGTCGGCCTTGCGCTTCGCCGTCCGCTCCCTGTGGTCCTTCGCGAATTCCACGTCGCTCTTGGGCATGACGCCGGAGCGGTCCACGCCGTTGAGGCCGGCGAGGTTGCCCTGCTCCTTGTCCTTGCGGACGGAGCGGGATTCGTCCCGGCTGGCGGTCGTCTGGCCGATGTCCGTCAGCACCTGGGCGGCGGGGCTGTCGGGGTAGAGCCTCGCCAGCTCGGTGGCCTTGACGTTCGCCTCGGCCGTCTTGCCCTCCTTGCGCAGCGCGACGGCCTCCCGTAACCCGGCCTTGAGCCTGGCGAACTCCTCGGCCCGCTTGACGGCCTCGGGCGGCAACGGCGGGAGCTTCGGCTCGGGCGTCGGGGCCGGGGCCGCCTCGACGACGCGGATACGGTCACGGATGACGCGGGTCAGGGCGTCGCGGCGGTCCGGCGGCAGGAGGCGGTCGGCTTCGAGGGTGGCGAGCAGTTTCTGGAGGCGGTCGAGGGCCTTGGGGCGGTCGGTGTCGGCGAGCCGCTGGGCGTCTCTTAGGCCGAGGCGGACGTCGGCCTCGACGCCGCGGGCGGCCACGGCCGGCGGCTGCGCCGGCGCGGCGGCGGCGAGCGCGAGGAGGATGGCGACGGCAAGGCGGCGCGACAACGGGGGCATGGCGGTTCCCCTCCGGGTGCGGTGGCACCCTCTTCCCCGCGGTTCAGTGTAACCGCGGGGCGCGGGGAGGGGAAGCGCGGCGGGGGCGTTGAGTCCGGAGTCGTTCGCATTGGTTAGCCCTGAAGGGGCGGCACACCTTAGCCCAGGGCGCGAGCCCTGGGTCCCCGCGTCCGGAAATGGGCCGCAGCCCCGAAGGGGCGGCACACGGATTTGTACCGCCCCTTCGGGGCTGGGTCATATTCGGTTCGTTGGCTACCCAGGGCTCGCGCCCTGGGCTAACGCTGTGCCGCCCCTTCGGGGCTAATTACACTGTCGCGCCTTCGACATGGGTCGCCGGCTACCGGTTCAAACTCCCGCGGATCATGGTGTGGACTTCGGCGCTCTGGCGGATGATGAGCGACTGCGTCGGGATGTTGAACCCGATCATGCCGAGCCCGCCGCGGCCCGTCCAGCTGGACGGGTCCACCGACTGCACGATCATGTCGATCACCGCCTGGACGTTCTGGGCCAGCTGCGGGTCCACCGTCGCCCCGAGTTGCGGCGGCGGGACGAACAGCCCCATCCCGGCCACCAGGTCGCCGATGTAGTACGTCCGCGTCACCATCAGGTCCTTCGCCCGGGCCTGGTTGGTTACGTGGATCACCCCGTCCCGGACGACGTACGTCAGGTTGACGTTGCTGAGCACGGCCCGCAGCGCGGTCCGCGTCGCCACCGGCGTCTTGAGGGCGCAATTGATCGGCGTGTCGTAGGTGAGTTGCCCTTCCTCCAGCGCGTTCTTGTCGAGGATGATCGTCCGCCCGGTCATGGTGGAGATGTACTCCATCACGTCCTGCAACTTCGAGTTGCGGAACTCCACCTTGATCGGTTTGGCCAGCGCTTCCAGGATGGCCTTCTCCTCCGCGCTGAGGCCGTACTTCTTCAGCCGCTCCGCGGACTTGGCCTTCCAGTCCTTCGGGAACTCGACGTCGCCGACCGGCGGGGCGAGCGACCGGTCCATGTCGCGCATGGCCACGACCCGCCGGCCGGCCGTCTCGTCCCGCACGGCGTCGGCTTCCTTCAAACTGCTCGCCGTCGTGCTGACGCCGTTGAGCACCTGCACGGCGACGTTGTCCGGGTGCTTCTGGAGCAGCTCGCGAGCCATGCGTTGGGCCTCGGTCTGCTTGCCCTGCTGGTTCAGGGCGGCGACGGCGGCGATGCCCTCCTTGACCTTCGCCCCGTCCTCGGCGACGGGGGCGGCGGGCTTGGCCGCCGTCCCTTCGGCAAACTGCGTCCGCGGCTTGGCGGGGGCGGCGGCGTCCTTGGCGTCGGCGGTTTCGGCGATGCGGATTCGGTCCTGGAGGACGTGCTTCAGGGCGGCCCGGCGGTCGTCGGGCAGGGTCTTGTCCTCCTCGACGCGCTTGAGCAGGGCCTTGTATCGCTCGGCGGCCTGGGCCTTGTCCGTGAGGCGGCCGGCCTCGGACAGGCCGAGGCGGACGTCGGCCTCGACCTGCTGGGCGGCAACGGCCTGGAGGC
>DASXAN010001314.1:0-2410 GCA_036406755.1 Gemmataceae bacterium | reverse complement strand
TCGGTGCCGTAGAACGCCTCGCCGTGCGGCCGGTCGTCCGGGCCGCGGGCGCGGTAGTACGCCCGCCCGGGGGTCCGCCCGCCGACGCCCCGGCCGTTGATGTTCGACGCCTCGTAACTGAGCACGAAGCCGGGGTACTCGTAGGTCACCTGGAGCACGTCCGGCGTCTCGGCCCCGTCCCGCAACTCGTAGCGGGACCCGGCGGCGGACACGCTCAGCGGGGCGTCCAGACCCATGACCTGGTGAACACTGTCGAACCGGTGCGTGCCCCAGTCGGTGAGCAGGCCGCCGGCGTAGTCCCAGAACCAGCGGAACGTGTTCAGGAAGCGGTTGCGGTTGTACGGCACGGCCGGGGCCGGGCCGAGGTAGAAGTCCCAGTCCAGACCCGCCGGCGGGTCGCCGTCCAGCTTGCGGCCGACGCCGTCCGGGAACATGTTCACGTAGTTCCAGACGCGGACGAAATGGACCCGCCCCAGCTCGCCGGACTGCACCAGTCGGGCCGCCTCCCGGTAGTGGTCGGCAGAGCGGTGCTGTGTCCCGGCCTGCACGACGCGGTCGTGTTGGCGGGCGGCCTCGACCATCGCGCGGCCCTCGCGGACCGTCAGGCCGAGCGGCTTCTCCACGTACACGTCCTTGCCGGCCCGGCAGGCGAGCACGGTCGGGATGGCGTGCCAGTGGTCGGGGGTGGCGACGAGGACGGCGTCCACGTCCTTGCGATCCAGCACATGGCGGAAGTCGCGGTAAGACTGACAGTTGGACCCGACCCACTCCCGTGCAGCGGCCGCGTTCGGCTCGTACACGTCGCAGGCGGCGACGAAGGCGACGCCGGGCACTTGCCGCATCAGCCGGGCGACGGCCATGCCCCGGCCGCCGCAGCCGATCAGTCCGACCCGCACGGTGTCGCCGGCCCCGAGCACGCGGCCGGCGGACAGCGCGGTCAACGACGCGGCGGCCGCCCCGCCCAGGAACTGGCGCCGCTGCATGGCTCGCCCCCCGAGGTCACGCCAGGATGTCGCGGACGACGCGGCCGCTCACGTCCGTCAGGCGGTAGTCGCGGCCGCTGTACCGATAGGTCAGCTTCTCGTGGTTCAGGCCGAGCAGGTGCAGGATGGTGGCGTGCAGGTCGTGAACGTGGACCTTGTCCTCGACGGCGTTCATGCCGAACTCGTCGGTCGCGCCGTATATCATCCCGCCCTTGACGCCGCCGCCGGCCAGGACCATGGAGAAGCCGGTGTGGTGGTGGTCCCGGCCCGGCTTGCCCTTGCCATCCTTCTTGACCGGCTCGGCGTACGGCGTCCGGCCGAACTCGCCGCCCCAGACGACGAGCGTGTCATCGAGCATGCCGCGGGCCTTCAGGTCGGTGAGCAGGGCGGCCGTCGCCCGGTCGCTGTCGGCACAGAGGGTGCGGTGCCCGTCGTCGTTGTTCTGGTGCGTGTCCCACGGCTGGTTGTTCGACTTCGACAGGTAGTAGACCTGCACGAACCGCACGCCCCGCTCGGAGAGCCGGCGGGCGAGCAGGCACGACTGGCCGAAGTTGGTGTCGCCGTACGCGGCCCGGACGCTGGCCGGCTCCTTGGAGATGTCGAAGGCGTCGGCCGCCTCCGTCTGCATGGCGAACGCCGTCTCCAGCGCCCGCACCTGGGCCTCCAGGGCGGCGTGCTCGGGCCGGCGGTCCTGGTGGATGCGGTTGAGGGCGTTGAGCAGGTCGATCTGCTCGCGCTGCTCGTCGCGGCCGAGCGTCGGGTTGCGCAGGTTGGCGACCAGCTTCTCGACGTGCAGGTCGTTGGTGTCCACAGCGACGCCCTGGTGGGCACCGGGCAGGAATGAGCTGGACCACAGGTGCGGCCCGATGACCGGCCGACGGGCGGCGAGGACGACGAACGCCGGCAGATTCTGGTTGAGGGAGCCGAGACCGTAGCTGACCCATGAGCCCATGCTCGGCCGGGTCGGCTGCTGGTGGCCGGAGTGCATGATGAGCAGCCCCGGCTCGTGGTTGGGGATGTCGGTGTGCATCGACCGGATGACGCACAGGTCGTCGGCGCAGCCGGCGAGGTTCGGGAACAGTTCGCTCATGACGACGCCGCTCTCGCCGTGCGGGGCGAACTCGAACGGCGACGGCGCGAACCCGGCCTGCGGGTTCTTGAACAGCTTGCCCGTCGGCTTCTGGCCCTGGTACTTGGCCAGGGCCGGCTTGGGGTCGAACGTGTCCACGTGCGACGGGCCGCCGTTCATGAATAGGACGATGACCCGCTTGGCCTTCGGCGGGAAGTGCGGCCGCGGGCCGGCGGCCGGCTCGGCCGCGAGCAGGCCGGCCGCGTCGAGGGCGCCGGCCAGGCCGAGCAGGCCGAACCCGCCGGCGGCGCGGCGGATCAAGTCGCGGCGTGATAGCAGTGGCGTCATGGTGATGACA
>DASXAN010001313.1:0-1661 GCA_036406755.1 Gemmataceae bacterium | reverse complement strand
CGGACGAGTCGGTGGGCAACGCCCGCCGGCTGATGGAGCAGCACAAGATCAGCGGCGTGCCGATCACCGTCGGCGGCTACCTGAAGGGCATCCTCACCCGCCGAGACCTGCGGTTCCTGACGGACAACGGCCAGCGGATCGCGGAGGTGATGACGCGGGAGAATCTGGTGACGGCGCCGGAGGAGACGACGCTCGAGGAGGCCGAGCGGATTTTGATGCGAAATAAAGTGGAGAAACTCCTCCTGGTGGACGATGAGTATAAACTGCGGGGCCTGATCACCATCAAGGACATCGACAAGCTCCAGAAGTTCCCGAACGCCTGTAAGGACGGGCGGGGGCGGCTGCGAGTCGGCGCCGCCGTCGGCGTGTACGACTTCGAGCGGGCGGCGTCGCTCATCAAGGCCGGGGTGGACGTGCTGGTGGTGGACTCCGCCCACGGCCACACCCGCAACGTCCTGGAGACGGTCAAGGAGGTCAAGCGGCAGTTCCAGATCGACGTGATCGCCGGCAACGTCGCCACCGAGGACGGGGCAAAGGCGCTGGCGGACGCCGGGGCGGACGCCGTCAAGGTCGGGATCGGGCCGGGGTCGATCTGCACGACGCGGGTCGTGTCCGGTGTCGGGGTGCCACAGGTGACGGCCGTCATGCGGGCCGTCCGCGGGGCGGCCGGGGACGTGCCGGTGATCGCCGACGGCGGCGTGCGGTACTCCGGGGACATCACGAAGGCGGTGGCGGCCGGGGCCCACGCGGTCATGATCGGCGGGCTGTTCGCCGGCCTGGCGGAGAGCCCCGGGCAGATGATCCTGTACCGCGGGCGGAGCTTCAAGGCGTACCGCGGCATGGGGTCGCTCGGGGCGATGGCAGACGGGTCCGGCGAGCGGTACGGCCAGTCCGGCGCCCCGCCGGGCAAGCTGGTCCCGGAAGGGGTGGAGGGGCGGGTGCCGTACAAGGGGCCACTGGCCCCGTTCGTGCAACAGCTGGTGGGGGGTCTGCGGGCCGGCATGGGCTACTGCGGCACGCGGACGATCGAGGAGCTGCGGACCCGGGCCCGCTTCATCCAGGTGAGCGCGGCGTCGGTGCAGGAGAGCCATCCGCATGACATCTTCATTACGCAGGAAGCGCCGAACTACAGCTCGGTGGACTACGACCAGCCGGGCGATGTATAGCCTGCTGGGCCTGGCATGGTTGGCAGGCTCGGCCGCCGCCAGCGACGCCCCCGGGCCGCTGCACCCGCTGCCCGGCACGGGGCCGGCGCCCGACCTGCGAGACCCGCCGCCGTTGGTGCCGGCGGTGAAGACGGCGCTGCCCGAGATGCCGGCCCTCAAGGCGGCCGTCCCGTCGAAGACCCTCTACTACCAGAAGGACGCCGCCCCGCCGCCGGTGATGCCGGCCAAGTACCAGAACCCGGCCGCCGGCCAGCCCCCGGCCGGCCCCGAGACGACCACCCTGCCGGCGAGTGCGATCAACGTGATTCCGCCGGAGATCAGTGCCATCCCCTTGCAGACCGAGGCGGAACTGCGGCGGTCAATCGTCAACGAGGTGGTGCACGGCCACCAGTCGGAGATCTTCCGGAACTTCCCGACGGACTACGAGGCGGTGGCGACCACGCCGTACGCCCCGCACGTGCTGGCGCCAGCGGTGGAACGGGTCGAGCCGACGTA
>DASXAN010001312.1:0-3323 GCA_036406755.1 Gemmataceae bacterium | reverse complement strand
GCCCCAGTGTTGAGCACCGCCAGCACGCCGAACGCCCCGAGCGTCATCGTGATCGCCGCCAGGATCCAGAGCAACAGCGGCACCTGCATCCGCAGCGTCAGCCCGGTGTAGACGGTCGGGCCGAGCATGTCCCGGATCGGGCCGGCGTACCCGAGGACGCGGATCAGGGCCACGAACCCCGCGAGCTTCGGGACGAACGCCAGCAGCGCCGCACCGGCCGTCGGTGCCCCCTGGTACACGTCCGGGGCGTAGAAGTGGAACGGCACGGCGGTGATGCGGAAGCCCAGCCCGGCCACGACCATGACCACGGCCACCAGCGCCAGCACCGGCGGTCCGCCCGCACCCGCCTCGGTCCCCTCGAACGCCTCAAGTATCGCCGGGATGTTGGTCGTGCCGGTCAGCCCGTAGAGGTAGCTGAACCCGAACAGCAATAACCCCGACGAGAAGATGCTGAGCAGGAAGTACTTGACGGCCGCCTCCTGGGCCGGCCGGTCGGTCCGCGGCAGGTAGAGCAGGACGTAGGTCGGGATGCTGATCAGTTCCAGTGCCGTGAACAGGGTGATGAGCTCGTTCGACAGCCCGGTCAGCGACGTGCCGGCGGCGATGAGCAACAGGCACCCGTGGTACTCGGCGGCGACGGCATCCGGCACCTCGTCCCAGCTCAGCAGCACGAGCACGGCCCCGCCGACCAGCGCGACGACGCGGGTGAAGTGGGCCAGCGCGTCCGGCCAGATGGAGCTAACGGTCGGGACGAGTTCGGCGGTCGGCAAGCGGGGCTGCGCCAGCGCCGCGAGGGCTGCGGCGGCGAGTCCGGCCAGCGCCACACCGCCC
This sequence comes from Gemmataceae bacterium, assembly GCA_036406755.1. GTDB lineage: Bacteria > Planctomycetota > Planctomycetia > Gemmatales > Gemmataceae > DASXAN01. The sequence goes on along the minus strand of DASXAN010001312.1, from coordinate 2,492 downwards.
CAGACGTGCCGGCTGCCGCCGCGGACGGTGCCGCCCAGGAATAGCACACAGGCGACCGCGAGCAGCACCGCCTCGGGGACGACGAAGCGGAACACGCCCCTGAGCGTCGCAACCGTGGCCGGGTCGAAATACACTTCCACGGAATCCGGACTCCTCGCGCCAGTTTACGTTTCGCGCACGCCCTTGCGAATCAATCGGCCTTTCGCTCCGCCACCGCCGGCGGCGCGGGCGCGACCGGAGTGGTCGCCCGCCGCCGCGCCTGCTCCGCGATCCGCGCCACCACGCCGATGTCGGCCCGCGTCGCGTCGATCACCGGCTGCGGCCAGACGCCCAACAAGACGCACAACGCCATCACCGGCACGATCGTCGCCAGCTCCCGCCCGTCCAGGTCGGCGACGGCGTGCCCTTCGTGGTGCGGCTCCCGCAGCGGGCCGAAGAACACCCGCTGCAGCATCGTGAACAGGTACCACGCCCCGAGCACGATGCCGATCGCCAGCACGACCGCGAACCCGGCCCCGCGGACGGTCGTCAGCCGCAGGTCGTAGACGCCGGCCAGGATCAGCATCTCGCCGACGAACCCGTTGAGCCCCGGCATGCCGACGCTCGTCAGGCAGATGAACACCATGAACGCACTCAACAGTTTCAGCCGGGCGGCCATGCCGGAGTAGTCGGCCATCTCGCGGGTGTGGTAGCGGTCGTAGAGCATGCCGACGAGCAGGAACAGCCCGCCCGTCGAGAGGCCGTGGTTGATCATCTGCAACAGGCCGCCCGACAGCCCGGCGACGTTCAGGGCGAACAGCCCCAACATGCAGAAGCCCAGGTGCGACACCGAGCTGTACGCGACCAGCTTTTTGATGTCGGTTTGGGCGTAGGCGCAGAACGCCCCGTAGATCACGCCGATGGCGGCCAGGGTGCCGACCAGCGGCACGCCGACGGCCACGGCCGCGTCCGGCGTCAGCGGCAGGCACAGCCGCAGGAACCCGTAAGTGCCGAGCTTCAGCAATACGCCGGCCAGCAGCACGCTCCCGGCCGTCGGCGCCTCCGTGTGCGCCAGGGGCAGCCAGGTGTGCAGCGGGAACAGCGGCACCTTGATGGCGAACCCCAGCGCCAGGGCCAGGAAGACGAGCGTCTGCACCTGCCGGCCGTAGAACGACCCGGCCTGCCCACTGCCGAGGAACCCCTGCACCGTTTGCACCAGCTTGGGGATGGCGAACGTCAGCCCGGTGCCGCCGACCTTGCCGCCGTGCTGCTGGCAGATGAGCACGACGGTGATCGCGCCCAGCAGCGTGATGAGGCTGCCGGCCAGTGTGTAAAGGAAGAACTTTCGCGCCGCCTCCCGCCGCATCGACCCGCCCCAGATGCCGATCAGGAAGAACAGCGGCACCAGCGTCAGCTCGAAGAAGACGTAGAACAGGACGAGGTCGAAGGCGAGGAACACGCCGGTCATCGCCGCCTGCAGGGCCAGGAGCCAGGCGTAATACTCGTTGGCCCGCTCCTTGACCGACTCCCAGCCGATCAGCACCGACGGTAGCATCAGCACCGACGTGAGGGTGACGAGCCAGACGTTGAGCCCGTCCAGGCCGATGTAGAACTGGATGGCGGACGACTCGCTCCCGCCGAGCGGCAGCACGTCGTGCCGGACGAAGAAGGGCGGGTCAAACGTCGTGGCGGTGTCCGGCCTGGCTTGCAACTGGGGGACGGCCGGGACGAGGATCAGGACCGTCAGTAGTAGGTTGGCGAGGACGGCGGCGAGGCTGACGGTCCGCACGGCCGGGCGGTTGTCCGGGCCGAGGGCGGCGACGACCGCGGCCGCCACCGCCGGGATGACGAGCAGTAGGATCAGGAACGTCGGGACGAGAGATTCCATTAACTCACCGCCCGCCCCGCAGGGTCAGGATGCACAGGAACACGGTCAAGCCCAGCAGCATCGCCAGGGCGTAGAACTGCACCAGCCCGTTCTGGATCGGCCGCAGCCACGTCCCGATCAGGCTTGGGGCCAGCCCGATCAGGTCCACGATCCCGTCCACGAGCATGTCGAAGAACGCGCTCAGCTTCGCCAGGGCCGCGGCCGGCAGCGTCACGATCCCCTTGTAGAGTTCGTCGAAGTAGAAGCGGTTCTGTGACAGGTTGTACACGAACGGATAGTTGGCCGCGAACCGCGCCTCCGCGCCGGGGTTGCGGACGTACACCACGTACGCCAGCCCGATGCCGGCGAGGGCGATCACGGCGCTGGCCGCCATCAGGCCCCAGTTCAGATGCAGATCCTCCGGCACCAGCAGAAAATCCCGGTACGCGGGCGTCAGCTCCAGGAAGTGGGCGATCCAGTGCGTCGGCCCGAGCAGCAAGCCGACGAACACCGCCCCGGCGGCCAGCACGACCAGCGGCACCGTCATGACCGGCGGCGATTCGTGCGCCCGCCCCGGCGCCGGCTGCGGGCTTTCGCCGTGGGCCGGCTCGGCGCCCGCGTGCCCGTGGCCGTGGGCGGCCGCCGC
>DASXAN010001311.1:0-8238 GCA_036406755.1 Gemmataceae bacterium | reverse complement strand
CCGCCTCGTCGGCGACGGGCCGCGGTTGGACTCTCACAACCACGGCGAAGACCGCCTCGGAGATCACCAGGATGTCCTCCCGGCCCCGCAGACCCACGGCGACACCCCGCGGCCCGGCCGATTCGGAGTCGGTCTGGTCGTCCGATTGCGACGTTTCCGCGTGGGAAATGTGGCCAAGAGCCCGGCCGTGGGGCGCGGCCGAGAAGGACTGGAGTTGCACGTCCTCCACGATGTTAACGGCGATGGCGGCCGTATCCGCGGTCAGTTCGAGGCGGGACGACACCGCCGCCAGGGCCTGCGGGGCCGCCTCGGACGGGTGGTGGATGAGGCCCGACGGCAGCCCGTGGGCGGCCGGCTGACACCGGCACTCGAGTTCCAGGAGCGCGGGACGGAACCGGTGGCCGCCGCGGCGGGAGCGCATCGGGGGGCGACGCGAGGGGATGAGGGGCCGTTCGGTCATGGCGGTCTCCGGACGGGGGAGGCTTGGTGGCCTGAGAAAGGGCGTATAAATCATACCGCACATGATTTCGGGCACAAGCCCCGCCGGTCCCACGGATCGCCACTCCCACCCCTGACACCGGCCCGAGCCGGGGAATAGCCATGCTGCGACCGATGTTCGCCGTCCTGCTCACCAGTTTGACCCTGGCCGCCGTTGCGGCCCAGCCGCCGGCCGACCGCGGGGTCCAGCCGAAACCGCACACCCGTCTGAAGGTTATGACCTTCAACCTCCGCCTCTCCGCCGCCAAGGACGGCGCCAACGGTTGGGAGCACCGCAAGGACTTCGCCCTGGCCCGCATCAAGAAATGGAACCCCGACCTGCTCGGCGTCCAGGAGGCTTTGCCCGACCAGGTCGATTACCTCGTCACGAACCTGCCGGGTTACAAGCAGATCGGCGTCGGCCGCGAGGACGGCGCCCGCAAGGGCGAGTTCTCCGCCATCTACCTCAAAGCCGACGCGTTCAAGATCCATGACTCCGGCACGTTCTGGCTGAGCGAGACGCCGGACAAGGCCGGCAGCAAGAGCTGGGACAGCGCCCTGCCGCGGATCGTCACCTGGGCGAAACTCACTTACAACGGCAAGGAGTCGTTCGACTTCCTCTACCTGAACACGCACTGGGACCACCGCGGCCAGCAGGCCCGGGTCGAGTCGGCGACGCTGATCCGCACCTGGGTCCGCGACCACGCGGCCGGCCTGCCGGTGGTCATGACCGGCGACCTGAACTCGCGGGAGGAGTCGCCGCAGTACAAGCACCTGCTCGGCGACGGCCCCGACGCCTGGACCGACAGCTACCGCGAGGTCCACCCGACCCGGGAGAAGGAGGAGGCGACGTTCCACGCCTTCAAGGGGACGCGGGTCGGATCGCGGATCGATTTCATCCTGCACTCGAAGCAGTTCCGCACGATCGCCGCGGAGATCGACCGCTCGGAGCGGGGCGGGCGGTATCCGTCGGACCACTACCCGGTCTGGGCGGAGCTGGAGTACGTCGGCGGCAAGTGACGAATCGTCAAAACTGGAGACATTCCCAATGAAATGGCTGTTGGTCGCATTGTCGGTTGTCGCGTTCGCCCTTCCTGCCCCTGCCGCCGAGATCGTCGCCCACCGCGGCGAATCGGCCGACGCCCCGGAGAACACCCTGGCGTCGTTCCGCCTCGCCTGGGACCAGCGCGACGACGCCATCGAACTCGACGTCCACCTGACCAAGGACGGCCAGCTCATCGTCTGCCACGACCCGGACACGAAGCGGACGACCGGCGTGCCGCACAAGATCAAGGACACGCCGTTCGACGTGCTGCGGTCCCTGGACGCCGGCAAGTGGAAGGGGCCGAAGTGGGCCGGGGAGAAGCTGCCGACCCTGGCCGAGGTGCTGGCGACGATCCCCGACGGCAAGCGGTGCTTCATCGAGATCAAGGTCGGCCCGGAGGCGGTGCCGGCGGTGGCGAAGGCGGTCCGGGAGTCGGGCAAGAAGCCGGAGCAGATGCCGATCATCAGCTTCAAGGCCGACACGCTGGCCGAGGCCAAGCGGCAGCTGCCCGACCACAAGGCGTACTTCCTGGCGAACTTCAAACAGGACAAGAAGACCAAGCAGTGGACCGGCGACATCGACCAGTTCATCGCCACGGCCAAGGCGATCCACGCCGACGGACTGGACCTGGGCTACCAGGGGCCGGTGGACCGGGAGGCGGCGCGGAAGGTAAAGGCGGCCGGGCTGGCGTTTCTGGTGTGGACGGTGGACGACCCGGCGGTGGCGAAGCGGATGATTGACTATGGGGCGAAGGGGATCACGACGAACAAGGCGGCGTGGCTGCGGGGGCAATTGAAACGGGAGTAATGCCGGTCCGGACGGTCGCTACGGGGAATGACGAATGACGAAGTACCCAAGGACGAAGCAAACCCGAATCCCGAAGCCCGAATGACTGCCGCCTGCCCCCGTTCGTCATTCGGGGTTCGGACTTCCTTCGTCATTGGGTACTTCGTCATTCGTCATTCCGGTGCGCGCCGCGCCCGCCGGTCCCGGCAGTCTCACGGTAGACGCCCGGGAGGCCTGCCATGTCCGCACTCGCGCGCACCCTCGACCATCTCCGTGCCCGGGCCGGCGACCCGCCGGCCGACGACGACCTACTCGCCCGCTTCATCACCTCCCGCGACGGGGACGCGTTCGCCGAGCTGGTCCGCCGGTACGGCCCGCTGGTCCGCGGCGTCGCCCGCCGCCGACTGGCCGACCCGCACGAGGCCGACGACGTCGTGCAGGCCACCTTCCTGGCCCTTGCCCGGCAGGCGGCGCGGCTGGGCCGCGGCCGGCCGCTGGCCGGGTGGCTGTTCACCGTCGCGCACCGGCTGGCCGGCAAGGCGCGGGCGCGGGCCGCCCGCCGCCCCGGCTCGCCGCCGGCCGACGTGCCGGCCGCGGCCGACCCGCTCGCCGCCCTGACCGCCCGCGAACTGCTCGCCGCCCTGGACGACGAGTTGGCCCGGCTGCCGGACCGCTACCGGCTGCCGCTGGTGTTGTGTGCGCTGGAGGGCCTGTCGCGGGACGAGGCCACGGCCCGGCTCGGGTGGACGCTGGGGGCGTTACGGGGCCGACTGGGCCGCGGCCGGGAGTTGCTGCGGAAGCGGCTGGCCGCCCGCGGGCTGACGGTACCGGCGGTGCTGGCGGGCGGGTTACTTGTATCGCCAGCGGAGGCGCTGCCGCCGGGGCTGGTGCAGACGATCACCCGGGTGGCCGTCGCGGCCCCCGCGACCGGTGGCACGGGGCGGACGCTGTTGGTGCTCTTGGCGGCGACGTTCGGCATCGGCACCGCGGTGTGGACATGGCAGCCGACACCGTCCGGACTGGTGGATCGCCAGAATCCGGGTGAGGCGCCTGCCGCCGCCCCGCCCGGCCCGCCGCCGGCCGACGCCGGTCGGGACACGTTTACCTTCGCCGGCCGCGTCCTCGGTCCCGACGGCCGGCCGCTGGCCGGGGCCCGCGTCTCGTTCTCCGGGTTGAGGCCAGGCGTCATCGAGTTTCGGGACCGAACGACCAGCAGCCCGGATGGGACGTTTCGGTTCACCGTCCGCCGGACGGAGATCGACGAGGCGGCCGTCCCGCGGCACCGTTTGCCGCTCGGCCGAGAGTTCATGGTCGGCGCCCGGGCCGACGGGTGCGGATCCACCAGCGTCTGGCCGAGGGATCCCGGACTGTGGGAACGGTTGACGCTACGGTTGCCGGCCGAAGAAATCGTTCGCGGGCGGGTCGTGGACGGCAATGGCAAACCGGTCCCCGGCGTCCGCGTCCGGGCGTACCTCCGCAGCGGCCGGGCCGACAAAGACTTCAAGCCGCTGCCGTACGACACCCCGGATGACCCCGGACACCAGTATCTCCAAGAGGTGCCGTTCGACGAGAGTCGCGGCGACCCGGTCACCGCTGCGGACGGGCGAGTTACCGTCCGCGGTCTGAGTCGGGACTGGCTGTACGGCCTCACCATCTCCGGGCCGACGGTGCTCAGCGCCGAGGCCCTTCTCGCCGCGCGACCGGAGCCGCCGGTGATCAACGGCGGCCGGCCCCCGATCCCCGGCCGGCCCGCCCCGCTTGCCTACGGCAGCACGTTCACCCACGTGACGGCCCCGTGCAAGCCAATCACCGGCGTGGTTCGGGAGAAAGCGTCCGGACGGCCCCTCGCCGGCGTTGAGATCATTCGCGCCTACACGGGGAATACCCTGGACCCGCGGATCGCAACCACAACTGACAAGGACGGCCGGTACACGCTCACCGGCCTGCCGCACGGGTCACACCGGCTGAAGGCGTACCCGCCGCAGAACACGCCGTATGTGACCACTGAGGTGATCGCGGCCGCGAATCAGAACGGGTTTGAGCCGTTGACATTGGACATCGAGTTGGAGCGGCAGCCGGCGGTCACCGGGCGGTTGACCGATCAGGCGACGGGTAAGCCGCTGCGGGGGTGGATCGAATACCGGCCGCTGGCCGTCAACCCGAACTTGGCCGCGAATCGCGCTCTGGCCGAGCGCCGGCTCGGCAATCAACCGCCGTCGACGCGGACCGACGCCGACGGACGGTTCACCCTCCCCGTCCTGGCCGGCTCCGGCGTCGTCCTGGTCCGGGCGGATGCGGACTACCGCCCGGCCGCGCTGACGGCGGCCGACCGCCGGCCCGGCGTCCTCCTCCCGGATGACACGGAGTTAGTTGACTGCCGGCCGTTCCCCGCGTGGCCGGCCGAGTTCCACGCCTACAGGGTGGTCAACGTCCCGGCGGACGGCACCGCCGCGGTCGCCGTCGCCCTGCCCCCGGCCGTGTCCCGCCCGCTCGTGGTCGAGTACCCGGACGGCCGGGCTACCGACACGAACGTCCTGGGTCTGAGCCCGTCCCCGGCCATGACGCGCGAAGCCCGGTTTTACGCCGGGTGGAGTGTGGTCGGCGGCCTCGCACCCGACGAGGGCCGGCGGCTCTTCCTGTCCACCCACGACGGCAAGCTCGCGGCCGCGACAACTGTGTGGGGCGACGAGCCCGGCCCGGCCGTCGTGCGGCTGAAGCCGACCGGCACGGTGTCCGGCCGGGTCGTGGACGCGGCCGGCCAGCCGGTCAAGGGCGCGTCGTTTAAGTTGTTCTTCGATGACGGCCCCGGCCGGCCGGGCGTCTTCATCCACAAGGGCTTCATCGCCCGAAAGGTGCCGGCGGCGGAGGCGAAGCGGGACGAGTAGACCAAGGGCTTCCACGAATCGGCCCCGGACCGGGCATCGACCGCCGAGCAAACGGACGACGACGGTCACTTCAGGCTGGCCGGCCTGCTGCCGGACGTGCCGTTCGACCTGTACGTCAACCTCATCAGCCCGGACGCTGCCGGCCGGCGGCACATCACCGGCACCGTCAAGATTGCCCGGCCGACCGTCCGGCCCGGCGAGGTACGCGACCTCGGCGACCTCCCGGCTGTCGCCCCGCCGAAGGAGCCCGCCGGTCCGCCGTAACCGGCGTGTGAAAGGTGCTTATTAACACGTGTTCCGCCGGGACCGGAGGGGCGGCGGGCCGCTCACTCCGATCACGACGGAACGAAAAGGAAAAGCCGCTGTGACCGCCTGTACCACCTCTCCCATGGCCAGTACGGGCCAGCGGCTCAGTCGCCCATGACTCCGCGAATGAGTGCGAAAGAGAGCCGCGCCGGACCGGGTGAACCACCTCTCCCATAGCCCACCCGGCCGGGCGGCTTGGCTTTCGCCCCGCAACTAACGCAAGGGGTGTGCCAAGTTTGCACCGCGAGCCGGGATCGTGAATGCAAGTCCTTAATAAATTGGACCTTGCGCGAAGGAAATTCACGCTTTCGCCCCATTGCCCAGGTTCAACCTGACGCCACGCTCATCAACCGTGCCCGGTTCTTCAGCGAATTCTGCCCGGTGATTAGACACGCCCCCGGGTCAAGATGACCAAGGCGACCAAGAAGACCGTCTCCGGGTGTTCGGCCAAAACGGTCGTCTTGACCGGCCGCCGCCGCTTTCCGCTCCATTTCCCGCCCGGCCGCGCCGATGACCATTCCGGCGTCGTTGACCCGACCGGAGCGAAGGTCTACGATTCCACCGGGTTGCAACGCCCGCTGGGGGTTCCGCCGATGGCCACCGACATCCGCCTCAAGGAAGGGCTGCCCGAGATCACCGAGGCCCTCGTCGCCACCTACACCGAGTGCAGCCGGCTCAACCACCTCGGCCACCAGCCGCTGCCCAGCCGCGAGGGCATGGCGGACGTCCTCGCCGACCTGACCGACGTGCTCTACCCCGGCTACGCCCGCCGGCAAAACCTGCACATGGGCAACGTCGAGTACCACGTCGGCGAGCTGATCGACGGCCTGCACGACAAGCTCACCGTCCAGATCACCCGGGCCCTGCGGCACGAGGCCGACTGCACCGACGCTGAGGATTACCGCCCGCCGGCCACCACCGACTTCGAGCCGATCGCCCAGCAGAAGGCCATCGCCTTCCTCGGCCGGCTGCCGGACCTGCGGCTGGTGCTGGAGGAGGACGTGCGGGCCGCCTACGAGGGCGACCCGGCCGCCAAGAACCACTACGAGATCGTCTTCTGCTACCCCGGCCTGGAGGCCGTCACCGTCTACCGCCTGGCGCACGAACTCCTGTCCCTGGGCGTGCCGCTCTTGCCGCGGATCATGACCGAGTGCGCCCACTCCAAGACCGGCATCGACATCCACCCCGGCGCGAACATCGGCCCCGGGTTCTTCATCGACCACGGCACCGGCGTGGTCATCGGCGAGACGTGCGACATCGGCCGCAACGTCAAGCTCTACCAGGGCGTGACGCTGGGGGCGTTGAGCTTCCCGCGAGACGGGCAGGGCAACCTGCTCCGGGGCAAAAAGCGGCACCCGACCCTGGAGGACGAGGTGGTGGTTTACGCCAACGCCACGATTCTCGGGGGCGAGACGGTCATCGGCCATCACGCGGTGATCGGGTCGAACGTCTGGCTGACGCACTCGGTGGCCCCGTACACCCGGGTGCTGATGGAGGAGCCGACGCTCCGTATCCGACGCCCCGAGGACCGCGAGGGGCCGCTCATGTACCACATCTGACCGGCCCGCTCCGCCGGGCCGCACGATTTACAAAAAACTCATGTCCTTCCGCCCCCTCCGGCGGTAGTCTAGGCGCTCACCCGAGTGGCCGGCGGACGCCCCGCCGCGCCGGCCGCCCTCTCCAACCCCCGGAGGTCACCGTGAGCAAGCGCACCCGGACGAACCCCCTGCCCCGTCGGCCGCGGCTGGCCCTGGAGCGGCTCGAAGACCGGGCCGTGCCGAACGTTTCCGGCGTCGTCTGGAAGGACTCCCTCGGCGGCGGCACCCAGAACGGCGGCGAGGCCGGCATCGGCAACGTGCCGCTCGTGCTGTACCAGGACGGCGGCGACGGCGTGTTCAATAACGGCGGCGGCGACGACTCCTTCGTGGACCAGACGACCACCGCCGCCAACGGCACCTACACGCTCATCACGACCGGCGACGGCCGGTATTTCGTGGACGTGGACCAGACCTCCGCGACCGTCTCGGCGCTGCAGGTGGCCGTCGGCAGCGACCCGTTGACCGTGACCATCACCGGCGGCCAGAACGTGACCACCGCCAACATCGGCTACCGCCGCCAAAGCCCGCCGCCGGTGACGATCCCGGCCGGCACCGACCCGAACACCGGGGCGGCGTACCAACCCCCGGGCACGTTCCCGACCCGGGCGTCCGGGGCGCAGTTCAACATCGCCCCGGTCGCCGGCAGCGTCCTCGGCGGGACCGGGTCGGACAACCTGCACGTGGACGTCGTCGCCTCCGGGCCGGTCGCCTGGACCGAGTCCCGGCACAACGAGGGCGACGTCTCCATGAGCATCGGCCCGGCCCAGCCGGCCAACCCCGCCACCTACCCGCCGGCCGGGAATCAGAACTTCGCCGCCGGCGGCGGCCTGCCCACCTACGCCTGGCGGGTGAGCAAGGAGACCGGCCTGTCGTTCGCCTCCGTCCACGCCAACGGGTTCAACAACGGGGACACCGTTTCCGGCGGCGGCCCGGTCGGCACCATGTACGGCGTGGCCTACTTCAACACCGACGCCTCGGGCGGCATCGGCTACAACCCGACCGACGGCACGTTCCGGTCCGGCGGCAACGCCAGCGACCTGCAGATGGGCCTGGCCGGCACCCCGGACGAGGGCAGCTTCAACGTCGCCGTCGCCAACTTCCCGTTCGACGAGGGGTGGGTCGGCGGGTTCGTCAGCGACAC
>DASXAN010001310.1:0-1561 GCA_036406755.1 Gemmataceae bacterium | reverse complement strand
GTGCGCCGCCGCGGTGACGCTGGCCGCGACGCTGGGGTCGCTGCTGCTGGGAGCCGCCCCCGGAGCTGCCGCGGCGGCCGTGGGTCGCGTCGAGGGCGTCGTCCGGTCGAAGGCCACCGGAGCGCCGGTGGCGGGCGCCACGATCCGGCTTCCCGAGCTCGGGGCCATCGCGGTGTCCGGGAGCGACGGGGGCTTCGCGTTCCCGCGGACGTTCGTCGTCCGCGGGCCGGCGCTTCGGATCCGGGCGGAGATCACCGCGGCCGGCTTCGGCATGTGGACGATCCACGGCGTCCCCATCTGGCCGAACGACACGCTGCGGCTGCACGTCGAGCTGGAGGCGGCGGTCGTCGACCACGCGGTCCTCTCGCCCGACGAACGCTCCGGGGCGGATCGGACGGCGTCCCCGGCGATTCCCACCGGGAACACGTGCACGGGGTGGGACTACACGCTGCTTCCCCCGGACACCATCTGGGTGTGGCGCTCGGCCACGGACGTCGCCGAGCAGTACGACTTCCTCTTCTACGCCCAGCACGTCCTCCCGAACGAGTGGATCAGCTCCTGGGACCCGGATGCGCTGGCGGCCGGAGCGATCGCCGTGAAGACCTACGCGTGGTACATGGAGGGGACCGGGCACGCCCGGGTGGGCGGCAGCAAGTGCGCCGACATCTACGACGACTGGCGAGACCAGTTCTTCGATCCCACGTGGTCCGCCGCGTCGACCGACCTCGCCGTGGAGGCGACGCTCGGGAGCATCCTCCGCCGCAACCAGCAGATCTTTGCCTCGCAGTACTGGGCGGGCGATCCGGACGATCCGTGCGAAGCGGTCACCGGAGGGGAGTTCGCCGGACGGATGTCGCAGTGGGGGAGCCAGAACTGTGCGGTCGACGAGGACATGGACTGGCCGGCCATCGACACGACGTTCTACGTGGGCACCGGGTGGAAGTACAAGGACAACCTGTTCCTGAACGCCAGCCTGCAGTCGGTACCGCTGTATCCGTGGCTGACCAAGAACAGCACGTCGATCAGCCGGGTGAGCGGCGGCGCGTACGACGACGGCTCGTACCTGGCGGTGGCCCCCGCCGCCGGCAAGAAGGGCGTGGTGTACCAGTCGCGGCCCTACGACGGCGACGCCGGCACCCTGTACACGGTCAAGGCGGGCTTCCGGTGCCCGACCAGCAGCAGGGGCGACTGCTCGGTGACCTTCCGGGTGGTGGTGAAGAACGACGCGGGGGCGAAGATCCGCCAGACGCTCGCGGTGAAGGTACCGAACGACAACACGTGGCGAACGTACACCTACACCCCGGACGAAGCCGGCATGTCGCATACGCTGGTCGAGGTCAGCTTCATCAGCTACGCGCCCTTCGACCTGGACAAGACGAAGCTCACCACGCCGTACGACGGGTAGGTTGGGTGGTCTATCGTTCCGTGCGACGGGGCGGTAGCTCAGTTGGTCAGAGCAGCGGACTCATAATCCGTCGGTCCCTGGTTCGAGTCCAGGCCGCCCCACCACTGTTCGCGCAGGTCAGAGCCCCGGAGGTCGGACCCTCAGGTGCTCTCGCCT
>DASXAN010001309.1:0-1687 GCA_036406755.1 Gemmataceae bacterium | reverse complement strand
GTGCAGGCGGCGGAGGCGCTGGAGCACGCCCACCAGGCGGGGGTGGTCCACCGCGACGTGAAGCCGGCCAACCTGATGGTGGATGCCCGCGGCAACCTCTGGGTGACGGACTTCGGCCTGGCCGTCTGCCAGTCCGACACCGGCGTCACGCGCAGCGGCGACCTGATCGGCACGCTGCGTTACATGAGCCCCGAGCAGGCCCTCGGTCGGCGGCGGGCGCTGGACCACCGCACCGACGTCTACTCGCTGGGCGCGACGCTCTACGAGCTGCTGACCCTCCTGCCCGCTTTCGGCGGCGACGACCGGCAGGAGTTGCTGCGCCGCATCGTGTCGGAGGAACCGCGGCCGGCGTGCCGCGTCAACCCGGTCGTGCCGGCCGACCTGGAGACGGTCGTGGCCAAGGCGATGGCCAAGGCCCCCGACGAGCGCTACGCCACGGCCCGCGAGCTGGCCGAGGACTTGCAGCGCTTCCTGGAGGACCGGCCGATCCGGGCCCGCCGGCCGTCGCTGTGGCAGAAGGGCCGCAAGTGGGCGCGGCGCAACGAGCCGGTTGTCTGGGGCCTGGCCCTCTTCACCGCCCTGGCGCCCCTGGCGTCGCTACTGGGGACGGTGGTCTACGCCTTCAAGGCCAAAGAGCAGGAGCGCGAGCGCCGGGAGACTGAGTCGAAGCTGTACCGCGCCCTTCTCAACGAGGCGAACTCTCTCCGCGTGGCCCGGGTGCCGGGCTACCGCACCAAGGTGTGGGACAACCTGCGTGAGGCCGCCCGGCTGGAGGTGCCGAAGAAGAACCTCGACCGCATCCGCGACGAGGCACTCGCCTGCCTGGGCGACCCTGTCGGCCTGGCGTGGGTCAAGTTCCCGTCGGTCGCCCGCGCCGAAAGGCCGCGCGTGTCGGCGCGGTGGGACAAAGCGGTCCGCGACGAGTACAAGGAGTGGGGGCTGCCCGCCCCCTTCCCCGCGCAGTACCCTCGGGCAGTCAGCGCCGACGGCGAGGTGCTGGCCTTCAGCATCATCTCCTCGCTGGTACACCTCCGCCCGCGGGACCGCACCTGGCACTACCAGATTTTTACTGGCCTGGGCGGGGTCTACGACCTGGCGTTCACCTCCGACCGGAAATCGCTCATCGCCGGCTGCGAGGAGGGGATCGTCGTCTGGGACGTCTCCCACTTACCCGTGACGGTCCGCTGGTCCGCCCGGTCGGGGAACGTCCTGTCCGTCGCCGCCCAACCCGGCGGGCGCCTGCTGGCGGCGGGCACCCGGCGCCTGGAGTTGTGGTCGCTCGACTCCAACCGGCTCGTCGCCTCCCTGGAGCCGCCGGAGTACGGGGTGAAGGCCGAATTCAGTGCCGACGGGAAGTGGCTGCTGGCCGTGAAGGGCGACCGGGCCCTCGCCGCCTGGCCGCTGAACGACACCCCGGAGCGGCGCCTGCTGTCCGCCGGCCAGGGCGGGGTGCCGGCCGTCGCCTTCAGCCCCGACGGCAAGCGGCTGGCCTCCGGTTCCAAGGCCGGGGCCGCCCTGATTTGGGACGTGGCCTCGGGCCGGCTGTTACACACCTGCCGGGCCTCCCCTGTCCAGAGGGCGCATTTCGGCACGGTCGAATCGGTCGCCTTCAGTCCCGACGGCCGGCTGCTGGCGGCCGGGGACTTTCCGGGGGTCGTGCGCCTGTGGGACGTCGAGACCGGCAAGG
>DASXAN010001308.1:0-3596 GCA_036406755.1 Gemmataceae bacterium | reverse complement strand
GTTCGACACCACGTTCGGCCCGCAGCCGGGCGGCCCGCGGTTCGGCCCGCCCGGCTTCCCCGCCCGGCCGTCGGACCAGGCGGTCCGGCGGGCGATGAAGCGGATCGAGGGGGTCCTCACCGCCGACCAGCAGGCGGCCTGGAAGGAGCTCGTCGGCGAGCCGTTCGTCGCGCCCCGGCCGGGCTCCCAGGCCCGCCCGCGCTGACACCGTACACCTGTTCTGTTCGGAGGTTTCACTGTGCGCGTCCTACTGGCCGACGACACCCAGCCGCTCGTCCGGGCGCTCCGCCAGGGGCTCCAGGAGGAGGGGTTCGCCATCGACACCGCCGCCGACGGGGAGGAGGCCGACGTCAAGTGCCGGACCACCCCCTACGACGTGATCATCCTGGAGCCGCAACTGCCCAAGGTGGACGGGCTGACGCTGCTGAAGAAGTGGCGGAAGAACGGCCTGAAGTCGCACGTCCTGATGCTCACCGCCCGCGACCAGCTGGACGACAAGGTCAAGGGCCTGGACACCGGGGCGGACGACTACCTGACCAAGCCGTTCGAGCTGGAGGAACTCTTGGCCCGGGTGCGTGCCCTGGTCCGTCGCGGCCACCAGGTCAAGGACCCGGTCCTGCGGGTGTTCGACCTGGAGCTGGACACGGCTGCCCGCACGGTGAAGCGGGGCGGGCAGTCGATCCACCTGACGCCGCGGGAGTACGGGCTGTTGGAGTTCCTGGCGTTCCACCGCGGGCGGGTGGTGACGCGGACGATGATCTGGGAGCACCTGTACGACGAGCACGACGAGAGCACGTCGAACGTCGTGGACGTCTACATCCGCTACCTGCGGAACAAGATCGACAAGGGGTACGATCCGCCGCTGATCCTGACCCGCTGGGGCGAGGGGTACATGCTGCGGGGCGAGGACGACGCCTGACCCCGGGCCGGGTACCGAGTCCGATGAAGTCGATTCGCGCGTCGCTGATCGTCTACTTCTGGCTGCTCCTCGGGCTGGGCCTCGGGGCGGCGTCGCTGTTGGCGTACCGGATCGCGGCGGACAGCCTGCGGACGAAGCAGGAGGTCAACCGCGAGCTTCTGGAAACGCGATTCCGGGACCGGGAGCAGCAGGAGAAGGCGCGGTTCGACGACCACCTCCTGGCCAAGGCCCGGGTCGTGGCCTTCCAGGTCCGGGCCGAGTTCCCGCGGGACCGGCTCGACCTGGTCCGATACCTGATGCCGCTGGCGAATATGCACGGCTCGCAGGCGGACTTGACCAGCATCTGGACGACTCCGTCGCCGGGCCGCTCGCCGTGGCTCGCCAGCTCGCTGACCTCCGGCACCGTCCGCCGGCTGCTGACCGAAATCAAGCTGGACGAGTCCGAGCTGCCGCACGAGCCGGACGACACGGTGGCGGAGTTCTTCCAGATCGACAGCGACAGCGGCGTCCATTGGCCGCCGGGCGGGGAACCGTACTTCAAGACCGGGACGTTCGACCCGGCCAAGAGCGCCGACTGGGTGTGGGACGACGTGACGCTGCCGAACGGCAAGCCGGGCCGACGGGTGCAATTCAAGTCGTCCTCGACTCGGGTCCGGTTCAGCTTCTCCCGCCGCGGCCGCGGCCCTGACCGGCCGCCGGGTGAGCGGCTCCCGCCCCCCGGCGGGGATCGGCCCCCGAGTGGGGGCGATCGCGGCCCGCCCGCCGCGCCCTGGATCGTCGTGCATTGCGCGAGCGAAACGACCCACCGCGACGAGGCCATCGCCGCCCACCGGGACAAACGGAATTCGGACCTCGGTGCGCTGGAGGAAGACGACCGGGATACGTTGGCCGGCCTCCGCCGGCTGCTGCTCGTGATTGCCCTCGTGACTTTTATGGTCACGACCGTCGGCGGGTATCTGCTCGTCGGCGTCGGCCTGGCCCCGCTCCGCCGCGTCACCGAAGCCGTCAGCCGGGTGTCGCCCCGCAACTTCCGCCTGCCGCTGCCGGACGACGAGCCGCTGCCCAAGGAATTGACCCCGATCCGTGACCGGCTCCAGGGCACCCTCGACGAGCTGCGCAAGGCGTTCGAGCGGGAGAAGCAGGCGGCCGCCGACATCTCGCACGAGCTGCGCACCCCGGTCGCGTCGATGCTGACCACCGTCGAGGTCGCCCTGCGCAAACACCGGTCGGCCGAGGAGTACCGGCAGACGCTGGAGGATTGCCGCGGGTTGGCCCGGCAGATGCGGCAGTTGGTCGAGCGGATCATGGCCCTGGCCCGGCTCGACGCCGGGTCCGACCGCCTCCGGCCGCGGCCGGTGGACGTCGGCGAGTTGGTGCAGGAGTGTGCCGCCCTGGTCAAGCCGCTGGCCGGCGAGCGGGGGCTGGAGCTGCGGGTCCACTGCCCCAAGCCGGTCGTCTGGACGACCGACCCGGACAAGCTCCGCGAGGTGCTGGTGAACCTGCTGCACAACGCGGTCGAGTACAACAAGCCGGCCGGGGCGATCGACGTGTCGGCGCAGGCGGCGGACGGGTGGCTGGACGTGCAGGTCCACGACACCGGGGTCGGCATCGCCGCAGAGGCGTTCGAGCACATCTTCGAGCGGTTCTACCGGGCCGACCCGTCGCGGCACGCCAGCGAGCTGCACGCCGGGCTGGGGCTGTCGATCGTCAAGGGGTACGTCGGCCTGCTCGGCGGGACGATCACCGTCGACAGCCGGGTTGGCCAGGGGAGCACGTTCCGGGTGCGGCTGCCGAGTGCGGCCGCGGCCGCCTGAGACGGCGGGGGGTGCCCATGACGGTCCTGGCACTACCGACACGGCCGGCGTTCGGCTCCGACGCGGACGCGGCCCGCATGGTCCGGGCCCGGCGGGGCGACGTGGCCGCGTTCGCCGAACTGGTCCATCGGTACTGGCCGTCGGTCGTCGGCAAGTTCGTCCGCCAACTCGGCGACCGGCAGGAGGCCGAGGACCTGGCGCAAGAAGTGTTCCTGCGGCTGTACCGGGCCCGCGGCCGGTACCGGCCGCGGGCGAAGTTCGCCACGTGGCTCTACCACGTGGCCGCCAACGTGGCCCGCAACGCCGTCCGGTCCCGCCGCCGCCGGCCGTGCCGGCCGCTGGCCCGCCTGTGCGGCCCGCAGCCCGACGACGCCTTTTCGCAGCGGTATCTGCCGGACCGCGGCGACGGCCCGTCCCGGCCACTGGAGCGGGCCGAGCTGGCCGGGCAGGTCCGCGGGGCGCTGGCGGCCCTGGCCGGGCGGCAGCGGCGGGCGATCGAATTGCAATTCGAGGACCGGTCTTATCGGGAGATCGCCCGCCGGCTGGCACTGACGCCGGAGGCGACGAAGAGCCTGCTGTACCGGGCGCGGCAGCAGCTCAAGGAGACGCTGGCGCCGGTCGTTTCCTGACAATCAACCGCGCGAAGCCCACCCGCCGCCGCGGGTGGGCTTCGCGCGAAATCAAGTCAAAACTCCATCCGCCGCAGCACCCGCGCCCCGGCCCGCAGCGGCAGCACCGTCGCCAGCCCGCCGACCGCCGCCCCCGCCGCCACCCCGCCGACGATCCACGGCCACGCCCGCCGCGGCACGTCGTGCTCGGCCAGTCCGGCCGCCAGGTGGTACGGCCCGGCCATCAGGGCGAGC
>DASXAN010001307.1:0-4301 GCA_036406755.1 Gemmataceae bacterium | reverse complement strand
GGGGGCTAAATCGACCCGCACCGCGTACCGTGCGCCGGCCGCCGGCACGAACCGCACCACGGCGCAGCACCCGCCCGCCTCCGCCGTCGCCCGGCCGACCTCGGCCCCGGTCGCGGTGTTGAGAACTTGCAGCACGTACCCCGCCCCGGCCGGGTGGCACAGCTCGACCGACACCCGCTCGTCGCCCCAGGGCGTAATGGCATTGGCCGTCTGCCCCGGCGCCCACTCGTGGCAGCCGTCGGCCCCGGCGTGGAACGGCCCGGTCCAGTGCCGCTGGGCGGTGTTGCCGGCGCAGGCGAACCCGAGCACGCCGGCCGGGTCGTCGCCGCTGCCCATCGCCCGGGTCAGCGCGGCGTGGACCGGGCCGCCGCCCTCGCCGTCGCTCCAGCACGGCATGATGACCGAGCACGTCACCAGCCGGGCGCCGTTGACCTTCGCCCACTCGACGGCCCGGACGAACGAGTCGGGGTCGTCCGGCTCCCAGTTGGCGAATAGGAGCTCCGCGTCCGGGGCCAGTGCGTGCACGACCTCGCCGCACAACACGCCGTGCTGGCTGTCGCGGGCCTCCAGTGCGGCGTCGGCCTTGAACGACCGGGCCAGAACCAGCCGCGGCAGGACGGCGCCGAGCTGGCTCCGCCAGCCGCGGAAGCCGGAATCGATGACGAGGACCTTGACGCCCTGGCCGCGGGCGCCGGCGGCGTGCCAGCGGTCGGCCCCGAGGCGGGTGAGGAGTTGGGCCCGCTCGCCGGCGGCGGCCGGCTCGGCCGCGGCGGTCGGCCGCGGCGGGGCCGGCAGCGCCAGGCCGACGAGCGCAACGGGGAGGAGCCAAGCGGCGCGGGAGGTCATGGGGTGCGGATCAAGGGTGCGGGCGCGCGGAGCAGGGTGCCGACCCCATTAGATCGGCCCGGTCAAGGGCCGCGGCCGCGGGATTGAGGCGGTGCGCGAGGGTCGGCAAGCTGGCGAAGGGCGGGCTGGGGTGGTTCTAGGTGTTACGCCGCGGCCCATTTAGCCCCCGGTCAATGACCGGGGGCTAAATGGGCCGCGGCGAAACGGGGGCCGCACTCACTGCGGGGTCTGCGTCCCCATCTGCTTCAGGACGGCGTGCGTGTGCCGGTTCCGGACGCCGGCCGACGGGTGGCCGTACGGGTTCATCCCCGTCAGCTTCGCCTCCACCACCGTCGCCAGCAGCAGGAGTTGCATCACCTGCCCGAGCGTGACCTCCGTCACCGCCGGCAGCACCAGGTCGGCCGTCGGCCGGCCCGCCTCCGCCAGCGCCTGCCGGAACCCGGCGTGCGCCGCCAACGTCAATTCCGGGAACGTCCGCCGGGCGTACTTGTTCAGGTCGTCCTCGTTCTTGTCGGCCATGCCGACGGCGATCGGCTGCGTCTTCGGCGCCCGCACGGTCAGGTGGTTGACCGCCGCCGTCCGCGGCCCGTCCTGGAGCACCTGGCCCCGGCCCGCCAGGTCCCGCGGCAGCACGACCGTCAGCGGCATCGGCCCGCGGCCCTGGCGGGCCAGCGACGCGGCCGAGAGCTGCTCGTACCACCGCCCCAACTCCTCCAGCTTGGCCGCCCACACCGCCAGCACCCGCACCCGCTTGCCCTGCTCCTCCGACAGCAGCATGTTCACGGCCGCGAACTGGAGCACCGGGTTCTTCTCGAACGGCTCCTCGAGGAACCGCCGGGTCATGGCCGCCGCCCCGAGCAGCAGCGCCCGCACGTCCAGCCCGGCCACCGCCGCCGGCAACAGGCCGGCCACGGTGAACGCCCCGAACCGGCTGCCGACGTTCTCCGGCACGGTCAGGATGTCGGCGTCGGCGAACCCCTGGGCCAGCAGCAGGTCGCGGACCTTGCCCCCGGCCCGGTCGGTGACCGGGATGACGAACTGGCGGAGCTTGCCGTTGTTGGTCCCGTAGTACTTGGCGGCCTCGGCCCGGAACAGGCGGTAGCCGGCCGCGGCCGTGAGCGAGTCGCCCGTCTTGTTGACCGCCACCAGCCCCCACCGCTCGTCCCGCAGGTCCGGGTCCACGCACGACCGCTCGAACAGGTCCAGCAGGTCGTGGGTGGCGTCGTTGTCGGCGTCGTGGCCGGCGAAGTACAGCCGCGGGGCGCTGAGCCGGTCGGTCGGCGCGAGCTCGTTGTGGTAGCGATGGCACAGGGCGCCGAACAGCGCCCGCGGCCCGGCCAGGGACGCCCCGGGGCCGAGCACCACCACCCGGTCGGTCTCCTGCCGCAGCCACTTGGCCGTCGCCAGCACCCGGCCGAGGTCACTCTTCTCCCCGTGCCGGCGGTGCAGGTCCAGCGTCTTCTGGGGCAGGTCGATGAACCCGGCCTCCAGCGGCCGCTGGTCGGCCGGCGGGTCGAGCAGCTCCCGCTCGGCCGCCATCTGGCCGCGGACCTGCTGCAACTGGGGCAGCAGCGCCCGCAGCTTGGCCGCCGGAACCAGATGCTGCGACTGGAGTTCGGCCAGCGGCGTCCAGGCGTCGGGGGGCGACGCCACGGCACCCTGGAACTGGTACTCGATGGTTTCGTCAGGCAGTTGCATTGGCAGACCCATCTCATCGCGGCGCCGCGGGGAGCGCCCGGGAACGCCTTCCCGGAAGGCGTCGCAAACCCTCGCTTCCGCAACTGTACGTCACGTCTCGCAACGGGTACACTTGGGGGCATGAAAATTCATGACCTGACGCGCGAATTGCAAGAGCCGAACGGGACGAAGATTGCGCTTTTAGTGGCCGACGGGCTCGGCGGCCTGCCCCTGGAGCCGGGCGGCAAGACCGAGCTGGAGACGGCCCGGACGCCGAACCTCGACGGCCTGGCCCGGGACGGGGTGTGCGGGCTGAGCGTGCCGGTTTTGCCGGGGATCACGCCGGGCAGCGGCCCGGGCCACCTCGGCCTGTTCGGCTACGACCCGCTCGAGTACCGCATCGGCCGCGGCGTCCTGGAGGCGCTCGGCATCAACTTTCACGTCGGCCCCAAGGACGTGGCCATCCGCGGCAACTTCTGCACCCTGGACGCGGCCGGCAAGATCACCGACCGCCGGGCCGGCCGGCCGACGACGGACCGGTGCAAGGCGATGGTCGAGAAGCTCCGGCAGGTCTCGGTCATTGGGGCGGAGGTGTTCGTCGAGCCGGTCCGGGAGCACCGGTTCGTGGTGGTGTTCCGCGGCGACCACCTCGGCGACGCCGTCAACGACACCGACCCGCAGGCGACCGGCGTGCCGCCGCTGCCGGCCCACGGCAAGGACCCGGCGTCGGAGACCACCGCCCGGCTGGCGAACGCCTTCGTCGCCGGGGCGGTCAAGGTCCTCAAGGACGAGGCCCCGACCAACGGCGTGACGCTCCGCGGCTTCGCCCGCTACCCGGCGATCGCCCCGTTCCGTGAGGTGTACGGCCTGAAGGCGGCGGCCCTGGCGGTGTACCCGATGTACAAGGGGCTGGCCCGGCTGGTCGGCATGGACGTGCTCGACTGCGGCACGTCACTCGGCGACCAGATGACGACGCTGGCCAAGGTCTGGCCCGACTACGATTTCTTCTTCCTGCACTACAAGTACACCGACTCGACCGGGGAGGACGGCAACTTCGCGTCGAAGGTGGAGATGATCGAGCGGTTCGACGGGGCGATCCCGCAGGTGCGGGCGCTGAAGCCCGACGTGCTGATCGTGACGGGGGACCACTCGACGCCGAGCAAGTTGCGGAGCCACTCGTGGCACCCGGTGCCGGTGGTGCTGGCGGCGGCAACGGCCCGGTTCGACGGGGTGGAGAAGTTCGGCGAGGCGGGGTGCCTGCGGGGCGGGCTGGGGCAGTTCGAGGCGAAGTACCTGCTGCCGCTGGCGCTGGCCCACGCGGGGAGACTGGGCAAGTACGGCGCGTAAGAAGCAATTAACCACAGATGCACACAGATACACACAGATAAGACAAGTTCTTATCTGTGTGTATCTGTGTGCATCTGTGGTTAATTGCTTTGCTCGGCGACGACGTTGACCCGTCGCCCCTGGCGGTCGAACAGGATCACCCCGTCGCTCAGGGCGAACAGGGTGTCGTCCCGGCAGCGGCCGACGTTGCGGCCGGGGTGGTACTTGGTGCCGTGCTGGCGGACGAGGATGCTGCCGGCCGTCACGAACGTGCCGCCGTACGTCTTGATCCCGAGCCGCTTGGCCTTCGAGTCCCGCCCGTTGCGGACCGACCCCTGGCCCTTCTTGTGTGCCATGTCACCGACTCCTGAAACGGCAATAGTCTCAGGAATGATAGCAATTCCGGCCGCGGCCGTCACCCCTGGAGGACCCGCCGCTTGCGGCTGTGTGAG
>DASXAN010001306.1:0-5643 GCA_036406755.1 Gemmataceae bacterium | reverse complement strand
CCCGGGGAACAGGTCCCGGGCCGGCGTGGTGTCCGCGTAGAAGTGGCGGATGCCGTAGCGGGCGGAGTTGCCGGCCCCTTCGCCGGCGGCGAAGGTGTTGCTGGCGCCGTCGGCGATGTCGGTCAGCCGGGTTCGCGTGTTGACGTCGAAGACGCCGCGGCCGGCCGGCGGGACCACGGTCACCTCGCACATGGCGGCGTTGGCCCCCTTGCACAGCAGGTAGTCGCAGGCCGCCTGGTTGGGTAGGGGCCGGCCGGCGAACGGCACCAGGAACGACAGGTCGATCGCCCCGCCGGTGCGGTTGCTCGGGCAGTAAAAGACGGCGAGCTCGGTCGGAACGAGGGCGGCGTTGGGCGGGTCGTACCAGTTTGCGGCCGGGTCCCACCGGCGGGCCAGGGCGTCCTGTTCGAGGAAGGGCAGCAGGGGGACGAAGCCGCCGAACCCGCCCAGTTCCAGATTGTCGGAGCCATGGACGGTCAGGCCCGGGGGGAGGGCGCCGCGGGCGTCGTGGTGGTGATGCAGGGCCAGGCCGATCTGCTTGAGGTTGTTCGCACAGGCGGCCCGATGGGCGGCCTCGCGGACCTTCTGCACCGCGGGGAGCAGGAGCCCGATCAAGACGGCGATGATGGCGATGACGACCAGCAGCTCGATGAGGGTAAACGCGGCGCGCCTCATGGTGGATCTCCTTCCCGGAATCCAGCATAAGTGCGAGCGGCCGGCAGAATCAACGGGCAAGAATAAGGGAGGCCGTTCTCGAACATCACCCGGGACCGCGCGGGGCCGCCGGGACGGGTCCAGCGCCCGCTTCCGCCGGCCCCCGGGCCCGCTCCCACCGCCACACGAGACCGTCCTCGGGGTCCACGACCTCGCCGACCCACACGAACCCGCACTTGGCGACGACCCGCGCCGAGGCGGCGTTCTCCGGCCGCGTGTGGGCGCGGACGAGGCGGGCGGCCCCCCGGTCGAACGCGAAGGCGACCAGCGCCCGCGCCGCTTCCGTGGCGTACCCGCGGCCGCGGTGGTCCGGCTCCACGCCGTAGGCGATCTCGACGCACCCCGCGGCGTCCGGGGGGCCCTTGTACCCGCAGCCCCCGACGACGGCCCCGCGGGCGCGGTCCACCATCGAGAAGCTGAGCGCCCACGGGTCGCCCGGGGCGGAGGCACGGACGCGGGCCAGCCAGTCGGGCGAGACTTCCGCCCGGTCGGCGGGGCTCATCGCCGCGACCCACGCCAGAACCTCGTCCGGCGTTTGCAGGACCAGGTCGAGGTTGGGCGTCGGAATCACGACCGCACCCATCGGCGAACCTCCCGCGGTCGGGCCCGGCCGTCGGCGAGGCCGGACTGTCATTTCCCGTCCTTGACCTCGTGCGCCCGGACGCGCTTCCGGAAGTCCTTGAACCCCGGTCCCAGCGCCTCCGCAAGGGTCTTCGACTGCTCCTTCGAGTTCGTACCGGAGTGCGCGCCGTACAACCAGGGGCCGGTTAGCCGGACTCGCCGACGAGTAAGGTCCGGACCCGCTCACTCGTCGCCGCCTGGTCCACCCGTTTCCCGCGCCCGTCTTTGGCGGTTGGGCTCGCGCCCCGTTCCAGCAGCAACTCGATGATGCCCGCCTGCTGCCGGCGTGCGTGCTGCGACCCGCTCCCCCCTCGCCCGGTCGTCTGGACGGCGAGGTGCAGGGGCGTCGATCCGGCCTTGTTGGGTGCCCTCGGGTTCGCGCCGCCGTCCAGCAGCGCTCGGACCGCGGGCAACGACCGTGTTCGCACGGCTCGGTGCAGAGGTGCCACGCCGCTCTTGTCCCAGACGTTGGGGTCCGCGCCAACCGACACGAGGTACGCGATCGTCTCCGCCTGTGCCGTCGGCTCCCAGCGGTTGGCGTCCGCGGCGTAGTGAAGCGGTTCGGCGCCGCGGCGATTCTTCGCGCGGCAGTCCGCCCCGTGGGCCACGAGGAATTCCGCGAGCGGACGCCGAAACGCGGCGGCGGCCATGTGAAGGGCCGTATCGCCGGCGTAGAGGTAGTGGGCGATTTCGCGGAAAAAGAAGTCTGTTGCGGCCTGGCGTGTGGCGCCCATTTCAGCCCGCGCCGTGGCCAATGCTGGATTTGCCGTCAGGCGACGGGACACTTCGTCGACGTCGCCATTCACGACGAGTCGGACGAAATCAAAAAAGACGGACTTCACCTTTGGCATCGGTTTCTCTCCGGCTAATGGCCACGCTCAGCAGCTCCCGCCGCTCGCGGAGTTGTGAAGTCCAGAGACGCTACATGCGGCGGGGGTCGGCTGCGGCGAATGGTTCGGCGTGCCTCGGCTGCCCGGAGACCGGCACCCACGGGACAAGGTGCAGCACCCACTCCCACGCCGCCGGCCCGACGCGGGCTAGCTCCACCGCCGCCAGCTGGAGGTACATGGACGAGCGCGCCACGCGCACCCGGTCCGGCGGGTAGCCCCACGGGCAGAACACCCGATTGACTGGTTCCCAGGTGTCGTCGGCGACCCGGCTCGGCACCTTGAGGTACGGCCCCGGACCCCAGATGTCGGTGCCGCCCGGGTCGGTGTAGGCCCGCGCGAAGTCCGGCGTGTGGTCGGGGAGCGGCCATTCGACCGGGCGGCGCAGCACCGCTCGGCCCGTGGCAACGAGCGCGGCCCGCTCGTCCGCCGACAGCTTGACGAGGCTGCGGCGGTAGAACCGGACGCCACCGATCATGTACCACCGCGCCATCAGCGCCTCCCTCGCCGAACGACACAGTCCAGCAGCGGCCGGTTCGGCAGCCCCGACTCACCCCGGGGCTGATGTCACGGTTGCCCCGCCGCCCGCTCGGAGCCGACTTCGGCCGCCAACTCGTTCTGAAATCGCTCGATCTGTTCGAGCAACGGGACGAGCCGCTCGCCGAACGGCGTCAGCCGGTACTCGACCCGCGGCGGCACTTCGGCGTGCACCTCGCGGCGGAGGACGCCCAGGGCCACCATCCGCCGGAAATAGTAGTGCTGCACCTTCGTCGTGAGGCCGGGCAGCGACCGCTCAATCTCCCCGGGGCGGCACACCCCGCGGCGGATCAGCGTGAGGATCCGGATCGACCACTTGCACCCGAAGACCGCCTCCACGCAGGCGGCGACGTCGGGCACGGCGCTCCCGCCCGGTTTCGCCCCGCGGGCGGTCGATTCTTTCACAGAGGTAACCCTCCTTTCAATAAAGTGCCCGCTTGATTGTCGGAAATGCCCCCCGAAGGATGACTCCCGAGCCGAGACCACACAACCCCATGTACACGGGAGCCGCCATGAGTCTTGCAAACAAGGTCGTGCTGATTACGGGAGCCGGTACGGGCATCGGGGCGGACGCCGCCCGCGCGTTCCACGACGCGGGCTCCTCCGTGGTCCTCAACGGCCGCCGGGCGGCGGTCCTGGAGCGCACCGCCGCCCTCATTGACCCGTCCGGTCGAACCGTCGCGGTCGTCCCCGGCGACGTCGGCGACCCGTCCACCTCCGCGCGGATGGTCGCCACGGCGACGCAACGATTCGGCGGGGTGGACGTCCTGTTCAACAACGCGGGCGTCTTCGCGCCCAAGCCGTTCCTCGAAATCGCCCCGGGCGAGCTCGACCAGTACTTGAACCTGGTCCGCGGGTACTTCTACGCCGCGCAGGCCGTCATCCCCTCCATGCGGCGGCGGGGCGGCGGGGCGATCGTGAACACCGGGTCGATGTGGGCGACCCACGCCATCGCCGCCACGCCATGCAGCGCCTCCTCGACCGCGAAGGGCGGCGTCCACGCCCTCACCGGCAACCTGGCCATCGAGTTCGCGCCGGACAAGATCCGTGTGAACGCCGTCGCCCCGGCCGTGGTCGAGACCCCGCTCTTTGATCCGATCCTGAGTCCCGAGCAGTTGGCGTCGTTCAACACGTTCCACCCGTTGGGGCGGAACGGCCGAGCACGTGATATCACCGAGGCCGTGCTCTTTCTCGCTGACGAGGAGCGGTCCGGGTGGATCACCGGAGTCGTTCTCCCCGTCGACGGAGGCGTCACGGCCGGCCGCAACTAGGCCCCACACCGCCACACGACACCGTTCACCTGCCGGGGCCGCTGCGACGGGCTGGTGTCGTGCGAAACCGGAATGTGGCCCCGTTGGGCCGCGGCGGCTCAGGCGGCCGCCCGTCACGGAAAACCGACATGCCGCCGCGGTCCGGTGCGGCGCCGAGTCAAGCCGGGGGACGCCCCACGCCATCAGCGCTCCCTCCCCGGGCCGTGATCTGATGCACCAGCGCCAGAAACACTGAGAGGTTGGGGACGGCCGACGCTTTCACCTTGTACCAATTCCGCCACTGCCCCGCCTTCCGGACCACGAGCTTGCCGTCGTCGTTGACGGTGATTCCCTCGACCTCGGACCAGGGCAACGTCCCCACCCCGCTACTCAATCCCGCTGCTCCGACCTGCAAGCGGCCGAACGCGACCGCCCCGCCGGCGCGGACCGACGCCTCCGCCTGCGACAACAGGCGGTGGTGAGTCGCGTCGCGGATCGCGGCCCCCAGTTCGGCCACCCCGTGGAGGTTGCCCGGCAGCAGGAGCTGCCCCCCGCTCGTGTTCCCGGCGAACACGAACTCCGCCCCGTCGGCCCGCCGGACCCGAAACTTGTAAGCGGTGCCGAGGGAGACGGGGATGCCCGCCGGCATCCAGTAGTTCGTGGTCACCCTCTCCCAGAGGGCTTCGACGTCGCCCCAGCGGCACGTTTCCACCGTCGTGCCCCGGGCCACTGCGAACCCGTCGCGGCAGACGTGGACGCGGAGTGACAGGCCGCGGAGTTGCGCGACGGCAAATGCGGCCCCCGCCAGTGCGAGCACGGACCCGACGACGACCGCGGCCGACATCCCCTGGAGGGCCAGCGCCACAACGGCGAACGCCACACCGGTGATGTACACCGCGGACGCCGCGAGCAGCCAAATGACGGACTTGGCCCGGCTCGGCCGGCAAACCATAGTGGGTTCGCCGAGCTCCTCGCAGGCATCCCGCAAGGATGTCGCGTCGTCCCGGTGTGGCGACACGTGACTCATCCGCGCCTCCGCGGCCGCACACACGCTCACCTACCCAGCCCGCTCAGGTGACTGCACGTCGCGAATGGCCTGTCCACGGGCCGGATCCGGTGCGGCATCTGATTCGGCTCAGTAACCTTAAATGTCCCTTGTCCTTCCCGCCGCCGACATTCCCGGCTCAGTATCCCCCGGTGTAAAACGTGCCGGTGCAGACGCCCTTCCGGACCCACACGCGGCACGCCGCACACCACCGGTAATCCCAGACCTCTTCGCCGTCCGGCCGTCGCTCGACTTGATAGGGGTGCCCCAGCACCCGTAGGACGACCGCCGCCGGCTTGCCTTCCACGGACCGGAGGCGGTCCAGGTCGGCGGCGGTCGGCGCATGATCCAGCGCGACTGCCCGGCGCGGGTCGGGCGCGGCCTCGACCAGCGCCCGATCACCCGACTGCCCCACGTCGCCGGGCGCCCCCGAGGCAACGGCGGTGACCAGGGCGAGCGCCCCAACGAAACGCCAGGCCATCGTGTCACCTCCCCGGCCGAATACCCGGCCCGGCGTCGGCGGCCGCGCCGGGCGACGGCGAATTCCGGGATACCGGCACCGCGGCTACCGTTCGCCGCCGCACCGGGT
>DASXAN010001305.1:0-10027 GCA_036406755.1 Gemmataceae bacterium | reverse complement strand
GCTGCCGATCGCGCAGGGCCCCGACGGTCGCGACCACAACCGCCACGGGTTTTCGCTCTGGCTGGCCGGCGGCGGCTTCAAACACGGCTACGTCCACGGGGCGACCGACGACTTCGGCTACGCGTCGGTCGAGAAGGTCGTCCGCGTGCCCGACCTGCACGCCACCCTATTGCACGCGCTCGGCCTGGACCACACGCGGTTGACGTATCCGCACGAGGGCCGGGACGACACCCTGACCGATTTCGGCGTCACGCGGGCCAACGTCGTCCACGAGTTGCTGGCCTGAATGATGACTTTCCGGAACGCCAGCACCTGGCGCATCTCGTCGCCGGAAGGCGTCGCAAGTACGGCCCCGGTACATGGGCGTCGGGAGTGCTCGTCGGATGTCGCGGTGAGGGTGCCATGCGGCGTCGTGTGACGGGCTTCCACCAAGACACGGAGGGGCACTGGGTCGCCCAGCTCGAGTGCGGGCACAACCAGCACGTCCGCCACGACCCGCCGTGGGAGGAGCGGCCGTGGGTCACGACCCCCGAAGGCCGCGCCAGCCGACTCGGGATGCGACTGAACTGCGTCAAGTGTGACCGCGGGGAGCCGCCGGACCGGCCGGGGTAAGGCGTCCGCCGACCGACGGCCGGCCCCACGATCCCGTTCGCACCGCCGGAGCCTGACGGTCGAGTTACGCCGCTCAACCCGTCGGTGAGCAACAACCGCTGCCGCCAAGCGGGAGTTCCAGGAGGAAACGGGCATCGTCTCGACCGGCCAGGAGCCCACCACCCCAAGCCCCCGCCATCTGGGCCAGCCGCGTCGGGCGCGCCGCCGCGATGCCGAGCCACCGGCGGCACCCGCATTCCCCATCGGGGGCCTCTCGCCGGTTACCCGCTTGGCTTGGGCAGCGGCGCGTCTGCACCACCGGGCGCGGGTCAAGGAGCACTCGGATCGGTCGCTGAAAGCGAATGCGTTCATGGTTGGGGACTCGACTTGCCCCTGGTGAGGGAGTCGAGTCGCCTTGCCGCCGTCCCGCCGGTAACAATGACCCAGAGCCGCCGCTCGGAAGGGAAGGTCATCGAGGGCCAAGCGAATGAAGTGCCCCAAATGCGATAGCGAGATGGAACAGGGCTTCGTTCTTGACATGTCCTACGGGGCGCAGCGGGTCAGCGAGTGGGTCCGCGGGTCGCCGGAGAAGTCGTTCTGGACCACGACGAAGGCCCCGGCCGGGGACCGCATCCCGATCGGCACGTTCCGCTGCACGAGCTGCGGGTTCCTGGAGTCGTACGCCCGGCCCGGGTTCGCGGCCTCCTAGACCGTGACCACGACCTTGCCGATCTGCTGGTTGGATTCCAGGTAGCGGTGGGCGTCGACGATCTCGCCCAGCGGGAACGTCCTGGCGATGATCGGCTTCAGCGACCCGTCGGCCAACCCGCTGTTGATGAACGCCTTCGCCTTCTCCAGCCGGGCCTGGTCGCCGGTGATGTCCATCAGGACGTAGCCGCGGATCGTCACCCACTTGCTCAGCACGTCGAACAGCGGCAACGGCGTCGGGTCCGGGCTCAGCGCGCCATACAGAAAAACAATGCCGAGCCGCGCGGCGGCCTGCACCAGCTTGGCAAACGTCGGCCCGCCGACGGGGTCGAAGATGACTCGGGCCCCCTTCCCGCCGGTGATCCCCTCGACCTCCTTGACGAGGTCTTGCTCGTCGGTCGCGACGACGTGCGCCGCCCCGGCGTCAAGGAGGGCTTGTCGCTTCGCGGTCGTGCGGGTCAGGGCGACGGGCACGGCCCCGACCCGGTTGGCGATCTGGATGGCGGCCAAGCCGACGCTGCTGGACGCCGCCGGGATCAGGACCGTGTCGCCCTTGGTCAGCTTGGCGATGTCGACGAGCGCCCCGTAGGCCGTCAGGTACTGCATCCAGACGGCCGCCGCTGCCTCCCACGACAGGGTCTTCGGGTGGTGGGTGACGGCGTGGGCCGGGGCGTTGACGAGGTCGCCGTAGACGCCGTACTGATTCAACGAAAAGCTCGGAATCGTGCTGACGGCGTCGCCCACCTGGAAGCCTTGAACCCCCGGCCCGACGGCGGTGACCGTTCCGGCCGCCTCGTAACCGAGCCGGGCCGGCATCTTCGGCTCCTCGAGGTACTGGCCCTGGCGGAACATGGCCTCGGCCCGGTTGAGGCCCAGCGCCTTGACGCCGATCTGGACCTCGCCTTCTCCAGGCGGCGGGACATTCAGCTGGTCGATCTGGAGGACCTCGGGGCCGCCGAGGCGGTGGAATCGGACGACGCGCGCCATGCTCCCGCTCCTATCCGGGCGGGACTATTCTAGTCGGTGGCCGAACCAGCCGAGAACTGTCCGCTTCATCCACCGCGCGGAGGTGAACCGCCACCGGGCAAAGAGCACTGGGAGTGCTTGTCTTGGGCCGCGGAACTGGTGTATCGTGTTCACCGGGTCAACGTCCCCTGGGTCGTCCGCGATTCGCCATCCCCCCAGGGGGATGCCGGGCCTCCCAGGCCGTCGTCCGTCCGGGGTGAAGCCATGTCCAAACGGCGGTCGCATCACCACGAGAGCGCCGAGACGGTCCGGGCCGAGCGGGAGGTGGCCCGGCTCCTTCAGCGGGTCGAGGCCGAACACGCCCGGCTCGGGTACCAGCGGGACGACGCCGACGCCCGCCGCCGGCAGCGGGTCCGGCAGGCCGCCGGCGTCGCGCTCCTGATCGCCGCGCTCGTGGCAGTTATCGGCACGATCGTGTGGTCGTTCCTATGACCGTCGGGGAGCCGCGCCACACTTCCCCCCCCGCGCCTGGCCTCTGGGCCGGCACCCGGGGCTCGTCGCGGAAACAATAGTCCCGGTGCGATCTGTCGCAGCGGGCTGAGACCGCCAACGATTGTGAGAATCACATTGGATGGGATGCCGTCTCGGACGAAACCTCGTGCCCCGCCGGCACCTGAGCCGCTGGTTAGGGCGCGCCCTCGTCTCGATCGTGTTTGACGATCTTGTCGCGGCATGCGTCAAAGCGGTCCCAGCCCGCCTGGGACGGCTTGTCGAAGTCAAGCAATTGGCTCGTTGAGCAATCAAGCGCTGACCACCCGAGAGGCCTAGCGAATCGGGCGGTTGCCGCGACGGTATCGCCGCCGGCGACGGAGCAACCCACTCGGCGTGGCCGGAATGTGCAATGCGCCCCAAATGGCGATCAGGCTACCATCGCCCGGTATCCCCCGCCTCTGTCACGAGCTGCGCATGCAGCCGCCGGGCCTTCGCCTTCAGCACCTCCGACAGCTCGGCCACACGACTCACGGCCGATGCCACGAACGGCCCGGCCATGTCGCAGGCGAACGCCAGCGTGCCGCCGACACCCCAGTTCCGATCGGTAGCGTGTCATGATCCTTCAGTCATCCGGCAGCAGCTCGACCGCCAGTAGGGTGACCAGGTGGGCGACGAGGAGCCGCAGGTGGGTGCCCTCCAGCGGGTAGGCGATGAACACCTCGTCGGCCACGAGGAAGCCCGCCCACAACAGCAGCGACGCCGTGAACGCCTGGTACACGGCCCGACGCCCTGCGCCGCGGCCCCGAAAGGCCCAAGCCGCCCGCCAGAACAGCGCCGCGGCGACGCCTTCCCAGATGATGACGCCGGCGAACAGGGCCCCGTTGACCGCGTCCGGCGTCCCGTAGCGGGCCGTCGTCTCACGGATGAACTGCAAGTTCCCCGAAGCGAAGGCCCACGATTCTGGGAGCAAGCCGAGCCCCTTGGCATCGTCGGCCAGGTTGCTGAGGAACACGACGCTCAGCCAGACGGCCCAGACGAGCAACAGCAGCCGCTTGAGGGCAACGACGGGGACGGCCGGTCCCGAGCGGGTTTTCATCCGGAGCATTGTAGCCGCCCCGGGACGCTCACCGCGAATCGGGCCATTGAGGGGTTGTTGCACCGGCCCGGTTGTAGCCGATCTGCCCGGCCGGTGCAACGAATCGCATGAACACGGCCTGATTGCCGCGGCACCCGTGCTATGGGGCCATAGGATACGAGCACGACCGGAGGCCAACCGATGACCGAGCCAGAGCGGCTTGCCGACCAGCTGCGGCGGGCCATGGAGGGCGGTGCGTGGCACGGCCCGGCCGTGCTGGAGGCCCTGGCCGGGGTGTCCGCGGCCCAAGCGGCTGCCCGCCCGGCAATCGGCACTCATAGCATCTGGCAGCTGGTGCTGCACCTCGGCGGGGCGTACCGGCTCGTCCTCCGTAGGCTCCGCGGGGACGCGACCCCGCTCGCCCCGGACGAGGACTGGCCCCCGGTCGCGGAGCCGTCGGAGGACAACTGGCGGGCCGCGATCGCCGAGCTGCGAGCCCTCAACGCGGAGGCCCGCGAAGCCGTCGCCGGTTTCGACCCCGCCCGCCTGGACAAGCCGCTCGTCCCGGACCCGTCATACACGGCCTACACGCAGTTCGTTGGCCTGACCCAGCACGACCTGTACCACGCCGGGCAGGTTGCCCTGCTGAAAAAGGGCGGGTGAGTGGTCGTGATCGGCGGCCCCTGGTTGGCCACCAAGACGGACCGGACCGAGCGGCACCGCTGAGACCCCGCCAGCCCGTCGGCCGGCTCGCCCCGCCGCATATGGCATTACGCCGGCCACCGCCACGGGGCCTCCCAGTTGCCGTCCCGATGTCTTGCGAATGGCGGCGCAGCCGCACAAGTCACCATCTTGCCGGCGGAAAACGGTGGGATCTGGACCCCCAGATCCGCGAAGCCTCGTAGCCAACCCGGCTGCAAGAGTTGTTTGTTTGCCTGCCCGTGGCCGCGTCACCGCCGTCGAGCGCTGACGCCCCCTTGGCCTCTCATCCCGTTTTCATTTGCCCGCCGTAGTCTACGACCCGTAGGATGGAGTTTAGTAAGGAACCTAAGTTTACGACTTCGTTGGAATCGGAAGCGGGTGCATCGTGCCCGCCAGCGCGTAACGGAGATGCCATTGATGGCCGCCGCGGATG
The DNA here is from genome assembly GCA_036406755.1 of Gemmataceae bacterium. GTDB lineage: Bacteria > Planctomycetota > Planctomycetia > Gemmatales > Gemmataceae > DASXAN01. The sequence continues at coordinate 5,060 of DASXAN010001305.1, read as the reverse complement.
CCCAGGCCCGTTCAATCCCGCGACCACGGCCGGCCGAGGCCGCGTTTCGACAGCTGATCCGCACGATCGGGTTCCTGGAGCGGGCGATGCAGCCGTGCTTCGCCCGGTTCGGGATCACCGGCGCCCAGTGGGGCGTGCTCCGCAACCTGCACCGGGCGGAGGCGGAAGGTCGGCCGGCGCTGCGGCTGACCGACCTGAGCGAGCGGCTGCTCATTCGGCCGCCGAGCGTCACCGGCGTCGTGGACAGGCTGGTGCGATCCCGGCTGGTGGCCCGGACCGGATCGGCGGCCGACCTCCGCGTGAAAAGGGTGTCGTTGACGCCGCGCGGCCGGCAGCTGGTCGAGCGGATGCTGTCGGTCCACGCCGCCCACGTGGAGGCCGTCATGGAGGCGCTGACGCCGGCGGAGCAGGAGAAGTTGCAAGGCCTCCTCGGCCGGCTGGAGCACCACCTGGACGGGCTACTGGCCAACGGCGGCATCCTGGCGGACGTCTGAGACGGGCGACGCATGAGAATGTCGGGCATCGCAAGACGGGTCGGGTGAACCGTGGAACTGATCACCATCAAGGACATCTACAAGACCTACTTCCTCGGGGAGGTGGACGTCCCGGTCCTCAAGGGCGTGTCCCTGGAGATCGGCAAGGGCGAGATGGTCGCCCTCATGGGGGCGTCCGGCTCGGGCAAGACGACGTTGATGAACCTGCTCGGCTGCCTGGACCGCCCGACCAAGGGCGAGTACTGGCTGGACGGGGAGGAGATTTCCCGCTTCAGCCCGGAGCAGCGGGCCGACGTGCGGAACCGCAAGATCGGGTTCGTGTTCCAGAGCTTCAACCTGCTGCCGCGGACCAGCGCCCTGGAAAACGTCACCATGCCGCTGGACTACTCGCACCAGCCGATCGGCGACAAGGAAGCCCACGACCGGGGCGTGCAGCTGTTGAAGCTGGTGGGCCTGGAGCACCGGATGGACCACCACCCGTCGCAGATGTCCGGCGGCCAGCAGCAGCGGGTCGCCATCGCCCGGGCCCTGGTCAACCAGCCGTCGCTGCTGCTGGCCGACGAGCCGACCGGCAACCTCGACTCCACCACCACCGAAGAGATTCTGCAGACGTTCCGGAAACTGAACGACGACGAGGGGATCACCATCGTCATCGTGACCCACGAGGCGGACGTGGCCGCACACTGCAAGCGCACCGTCCGGATGCGGGACGGGCGCATCGAAGGGGACGAACAATGAAGAAGGCGCTGGTCGCGCTCCTGCTGCTGGCCGCCGTCGGCGCCAGCGGGGCCTGGTACTGGGAGCGGCAGTCGGGCACGGCGACCGTGTTCCGGTTCGAGCCCGTGACCCGGGGCAAGCTGGTCGCCACCGTCGGGGCCACCGGCACCGTCCAGCCGCGGGAGGTGGTGGACGTCGGCGCCCAGGTCCAGGGCCAGATCATCGCCGTCGGCAAGGACGCGAACACCCAGTCCGGGATCGTTGATTGGGGCTCGGAGGTCCAGGGGCCGGTGCTGGACCAGGATGGCAACGTCGTCAAGCCGGGCACGCTGCTGGCGCTGATCGACCCGTCAGTCTACGACGCGCAGCGGAAGTCCGCCCAGGCCGCGGTGAAATCCGCCCAGGCGGCTCTGAAGTCGTCCCAGGCCGACGTGCTGGTGAAGACGGCCACGCTGTCGCAGGCCACCAACGACTGGGGCCGGGCCCAGCGGCTGTACGCGGCCGGCAACGGCATCGCCCAGGCCGAGTACGACCAGTTCAAGGCCCAGTTCGACTCGGCGACGGCCAACCTGGAGGTGGCCAAGGCCAACGTCGGCACGGCCGAGGCCCAGATCGCCTCCGCCGAGTCCGCCCTGAAGCTGGCCGAGACGAACCTGAACTACACGAAGATCACCGCCCCGGTCACCGGCGTCGTCATCGACCGCCGGGTGAACGTCGGCCAGACTGTGGTCGCCAGCCTGTCCGCCCCCAGCCTGTTCCTGCTGGCCAAGGACCTCACCAAGATGGAGGTGTGGGCGACCGTCAACGAGGTGGACATCGGCCGCATCAAGGTCGGCGCCCCGGTCGATTTCACCGTGGACAGCAACCCGGGCAGGGTCTACCACGGCAAGGTCGTGCCGCAGGGCAAGCTGCCGCTGCGGCTCAACGCCTCGATGATCTCGAACGTCGTGACCTATACCGTCGTCGTCAGCGCCGACAACGAGGACATGTCGCTGCGGCCGTACCAGACGACGAACCTGTCGTTCATCGTGGCCAACAAGCAGAACGCCCTGCTCATCCCCAACTCGGCGCTGCGGTGGCAGCCGGCCCGGGATCAGATCGCCCCGGACCAGCGGGCCGCCTATTACCAGCTCAAGGGCAAGAAGCACGGACCGACCGACCCGGAGGCCCAGGACCACGGCCTGGTCTGGACGATGGGGGACGACGGGTTCGTCCGCTACGTCGAGGTCCACACCGGGCTGACCGACGGCGTCAAGACGGAAGTCCTGGAGGCGGTCGGCGGCGAGTTGCCGGAGCAGACCCGGCTCGTCGTCGGCGAGGAGAAGAAGGGCGGCCCGGGCGGCGGCGAGAAGAACCCGTTCTCCGTGCAGATGTTCCGCGGGAACAAGGGGAAGGACAAGGAGAAGGAGTGACGGCGCCATGAAGAAGCTGACGCGCATCGTCCGCACCGCCCTCCGCGCCTTGCGCCGCAACGTCATGCGGTCGGCCCTGACGACGCTCGGCATCGTCATCGGCGTCGGGGCCGTCATCGCCATGACCGAGATCGGCCAGGGCAGCAGCCAGGCCGTCCAGAAGACCATCGCCAGCATGGGGGCGAACAACCTGCTGGTCATGCCGGGCACGGCATCGTCGGGGGGCGTCAGCTACGGCAGCGGCAGCGTCGTCACCCTGACCCCGCAGGACGCCGACGCCGTCGCCCGCGACTGCCCGGCCCTGAACAGCGTGGCCGTCGTCGTCCGGGCCCGCACCCAGATCACGTTCGCCAACAAGAACTGGGTGCCGGTGTACATCTACGGCACCACCCCCTCGTTCCTCGACGTCCGCGAGTGGACGGACCTGGACGAGGGCGAGCCGTTCACCGACGCCGACGTCCGCAACGGCACCCGGGTGTGCCTGATCGGCGAGACGATCAAGCGGGAGCTGTTCAACGACCAGTCCCCGCTCGGCCGGGAGATCCGCCTCCAGAACGTGGCGTTCAAGGTCGTCGGCGTGCTCAGCCCCCGCGGGGCGAACATGATGGGCATGGACCAGGACGACATCGTCCTGGCCCCGTGGACGAGCATCAAGGCCCGGGTCAGCAGCAGCACGCTGGCCAGCGTCAACCAGAGCGCCAACGCCACCGCGTCCGGCGGGTCCTCGACCGCGGCCACCGTCAGCGCGGCCACGACCGTCAACTCGCTCAACCAGTCCTACCCCGGCACGCAGGACAGCGTCTACCCGTCGGTGGACCCGCTCCGGGCCACCGACAACCCGCAGCAGACGCGGTTCACGAACATCGACCAGATCCTGGTCCGGGCCAACAGCACGGCCGAAATCCCGGACGCCATCCACCAGATGACCGACCTGCTCCACCAGCGGCACCACATCAAGCCGGGACAGCCGGACGACTTCAACGTCCGCGACATGACCGAGATGTCCAACGCCCTCGGCGGGGCGACCAAGACGATGACCCGGTCGCTGCTGTTCGTCGCCCTGGTGTCGCTGGTCGTCGGCGGGGTGGGGATCATGAACATCATGCTCGTGTCGGTGACCGAGCGGACGCGGGAGATCGGCCTGCGGATGGCCGTCGGCGCCCGGGCCGCCGACATCCTGCGGCAGTTCCTGGTCGAGGCGATCGTCCTGTGCCTGTTGGGCGGGTTCATGGGCATCGTCCTGGGCCGCGGGGCGTCCCTGACGCTGCACTGGTTCCTGAACTGGCCGATCGAGGTGTCGATCCCCGCCATCGTGGCGGCGATCATCGTCTCCGCCAGCGTCGGCATCGTCTTCGGCTACTACCCGGCCTGGAAGGCCTCCCGGCTGGACCCGATCGAGGCCCTGCGGTACGAGTGACGCGCCCCTTACTCCCGACCCGGCCCCGATGGCGGCGGCGCCGGGACCACCGCCGGGGGCGGGAGCCGTTCGGGCGCCTCGGCCGGCGGCGCGTCCTGCCGCCACGGGTTGACGACACCGCCGACCGCCGGGCCGGCGAGCACCCGCCCGCAACCGCCCGCACAGCCCGCCGCGCCGGTGTGGTTCGGGTCGGTCAGCCGCAGCTGCCACCCGCCGCCCATCGCCCGGTAGAGCAGGATCAGGTTCAGGGCGACGTTGCCCTCGGCCTGGGCGGCCGCGTCCTGCTGCGTCACCTGGAAGTTGACCGCGGTGAACACCTGGTTGATGAACGCGCTGGTGTCCGCCGCCCCCGGCGGCAGGTAGCCCTGCCGGAACTGGCGGATCAGGTAGTCCGTCAGGTCGGCGGCCGACTCGGCGCTCTGCCGCAGGTGCTCGGCCTGCTCGATCGACCGCAGGTACGCCGTCAGGGCGTTCTCCGCGTCCTGGTTGGCGTTCAGGATCGCCTGCTGGTACTCGGCCACGAACTGCTGATACACGTCGTTCTGGAGCCGCACGTTCGCCAGCAGGCGGCCGTAGTTGAGGATATTCCACGTCAGCGACGGGCCGATCGTGCCCGTCCCGGACTGCGACTCGAATAGCCGGCCGAACCGGTTCGACGCCAGGCCGATGCTGCCGTTGATGCCGATGTGCGGGAGCATTTCCGCCTCGGCGATGCCGATCTCGGCGGACTGAATCCGCAGCTGCTGCTCCGCCGACCGGACGTCCGGCCGCTGGAGCAGCACGTCGCCCGGGATGCCGACCACCACGGCCAGATCGACCGGCCGCGGGATGCGGACCTCGTGGCGGTCGGGGTGGGCCGGATCGACCACCGTCCCGTCGCCGATGATCGGCGTCAGGTCCTGCATGGGGAGACCCAGCAGGTTGCACAACTGGTTATTGGCGTTACGGAGCGTGATTTCGAGCTGCGGGATCAGCGCCCGCGTGTTTTCGAGGTTCGCCCGCAGCTGGTCATACCCGGGC
>DASXAN010001304.1:0-3923 GCA_036406755.1 Gemmataceae bacterium | reverse complement strand
ATGCAGGTGTCGATGGCCAGCGAGATCAACTCGCTCGCCCACCAGCTGGAGCGGCTGGCGAACAAGAACCGCCGGTACCGCGACTTCACCCTGAACAGCCTGGTCCGGGCGATCCGCGAGGTGATCGCCTGCCTGCCGGTGTACCGCACCTACCTGACCAGCCCCGGGTCGGTGTTGCCGCGGGACGCCGGGTATCTCGAACGGGCGGTCGAGGAGGCCAAGCGGCGGAACGTCCGCGTGGCCGAGCAGATTTTCGACTTCCTCCGCGACACGCTGTTGTGGCGGAACTACGACCTGTTCGGCCCGGACGACCGGCCCGGCGTGGTGGCGTTCGTCCGCCGGTTCCAGCAGGTGACCGGGCCGGTGACGGCCAAGGGGGTCGAGGACACGGCGTTCTACGTCTACAACCGGCTGGCGTCCTTGAATGAGGTCGGCGGCGAGCCGGAGTCGTTCGGGTTGTCGTTGGCCGGGTTCCACCGCCGCAACGCCGCCCGGTTGCAGCGGTGGCCGCACGCCATGCTCGCCACCAGCACCCACGACACCAAGCGGAGCGAGGACGTCCGGGCCCGGATCAACGTGCTCTCGGAGCTGCCGGAGGAGTGGCGGGCGGCGCTGTTGCGGTGGAACCGGGCGAACACGGCCCGCAAGAGCATCGTCACTGGCGAGCTGGCGCCGGACCGCAACGACGAGTACCTGTTCTACCAGGTGCTGCTCGGCGCCTGGCCGTTCGACCCGACGCCCGAGGAGTTCGCCGTCTTCCGGGAGCGGATGGTCAACTACATGCTCAAGGCGGTCAAGGAGGCGGAGGTCCACACCAGCTGGGTGAACCCGAACGAGGAGTACGAGGAGGCGACGCGGAGCTTCGTCACCCAGGTGCTGGCCGACGACGCGAACGACCCGTTCCGCCAGGACTTCGCGGCGTTGCAGCGGCGGGTGGCGTTCTTCGGCCAGGTGAACGGGCTCAGCCAGGTGCTCATCAAGCTCACGTCGCCGGGCGTGCCGGACGTCTACCAGGGGCAGGAGCTGTGGGACTTCAGCCTGGTGGACCCGGACAACCGCCGGCCGGTGGACTACGACCGCCGGCGGGCGCTCCTGGCCGACCTCCGCGACCGGATCGCCAGCGGCGACCTGGCCGGGTTGTGCAAGGAGCTGCTGGCGACGAGCACGGACGGCCGGATCAAGCTGTACGTGACGCACATGGTCCTGGCGTACCGGCGGGAGCACCCGGCCCTGTTCGACGCCGGCGGGTATCGGCCGCTGCGGGCGGTCGGCCGGCGACGGCGGCACGTGTGCGCGTACGTGCGGCACCGGGAGGAAGAGGCGCTGACCGTGGTTGCGCCGCGGTTGGCGGTGCGGCTGACGGGGGGCGCGGAGGCGTGGCCGGTGGGCCGGCCGGCGTGGCGGGACACGTGGCTGGTGCTGCCGCGGGAGCCGGTCGGCCGGCGGTTCCGCAACGTGCTGACGGGGGCGGAGGTGGCGGTGGAGGAGGGCGACGGGATCGCCGGGCTGCCGCTGGCGGAGGTGTGCCGCGACTTCCCGGTGGCGCTCTTGGAGCGGCTGAACGACTGACGCCGTCACCGTCGCACGCGGTAGACGCAGTACGTCGGCCCGGCGTACACCCGCCACAGTGTCGCCGACGGGGCCGCTTCGCTCGTCGGCACGACCACGTGTGTCACCCCGGCCGCCACCAGGTCGTCGTGGACCGCGTCCCAGTCGTTGGCCGCGTACCACCGCTCGGCCTGTTGGACCCGGCGGAACCACTCGAGCAGCTCCACGTCCTTGTACGGGATCGCCTTCACGTCGACGTACTCCGTCGCCCCGGTCAGCAGGCGGAACCGCTGCAAGTCCCACGAAACGGCCGTCCCCTTCGGCCGGGTGGCCGCCGGGGTCAGGTACACGTCGCCCGGCTCGCGGTGGTCGCGGACAAAGGCGTAGAGCGGCAGCTCGGCCGCGTCGGTGGCCGGCAGGTCGTAGAGTGTGCCCCGCGGGGCCTCGACGATGCCGCCGTAGACCATGACGGCCAGCAGCGCCGCCGCCGCCACCGGCACCAGCCGGACCAGCCACCGCCCCTGGTCCGGCCACGGCGTCAGGCCGCGGACCAGCCGGGTCAGGATGACCGCGGTCGCCACCGGCACCAGCACGGCCGACACCCGCCACGGGAACACCAGCGCCAGCGCCAGGTTGCCGGTCATCACCTGCGCCACGGTCAGGGCCACGGCCCCAAGGGTGGGGATGGCCAGCAGCGGGAACAGGCGGGTGCCCATCGACAGGGCGATCGCGAGGCCGACCCACACCACCTGGAGCTTGGCGATGCGGTCCCACCACTCGCGGAGGACGGCGTGGTGCGGGATGCGGACCTCGGCCAGCACCCGCTGGGCCTCGGCGTACAGCTCCGGCGTCGTCGGCCCGAACTGCGTCAGACCGAAGTAGACGACCGGCGCGACGGCCAGGAGCGTCCCGGCCCCGAGCAGCAGGGCGGCCCACGGCCGGCGGTTACGGGCCAGCACGAGCATGTAGGTGAGGGTGAGCAGGGCGGCCGGGAGCAGGTAGGTGGCGTGGAGGACGCACGTCCCGGCCGCGAACACGACGGCCGACACGAGCCGGCCGCGGGCGAACGCGGCCATCGACGTGAGCAGGAACACGCCGAACGCCGACGGCTGCAACATCGGCCCGGTGACGTACTGGGCGGCAACGCCGTAGTGCAGGAACCGCGGGATGTCGATGCCGGTGTACTGCTTCGCCGCCAGCCGGACGACGACCGCGTGGGCGGCGACGAGCAACGTCAGGAGCAGGAACCGCATCGATCGGGTTGGCGGCAGGCCGAGGGTGGCGTCGATCAGGGCGACGAGGCTGAGGAAGTAGACGCCGAGCAGGACGTAGTACGCAGCCTGGAACGCCAGATCGGCCCGGTCGCCGAAGGTGGTGGCCGTCCAGGCGACAGCGGCGCTGAACAGCGGGGCCGGGTCGCGGGTGGTGACCAGCCAGTCGTGGGCGAGGTCGCCGCGGCCGGCGGCGGCCAAGCCGTGCAGGAAGTACTGGTTCTGGTTGGAGTAGTAGAGGGGGGCCGGACAATAGGCGATGGCGAACGCGGCCGCCCAGAACAGCGCCGGCAGCACGCCCAGGCCGGCGAACCGCCGGCGGGGGCGGGTAGAGTCCTGTCCCATGGGGTCCTCGGGGTCGTCCGTGCCGCGGCCGCCCGGACGGCGGGCGGCCCCTGTCATCCTACCGGCCGGCGGCGGCAACGAGAATCCGTATGCTGACCCGCAGAAAGGAGCCGCCCCATGGACCGCGCCGCCGCGCTCGCCAAACTCCACGAGTGGATGCACTCGCCCGCCCTCCTCCTCCACGTCTACACCGTTGAGCACGTCATGCGGCGGGCCGCGCCCCGCTACGGCGGCCCCGATGCCGACCCCGGCCAGTGGGCGATCACCGGCCTGCTCCACGACGCCGACTACGAGGCCTTTCCCGACCAGCACCCGCAGCACGTCATCGCCTGGCTCCGCGAACGGGGCGAGGAGCCGATCGCCCACGCCATCGCCTGCCACTCGACCCGCTGGGGCGTGACGCCCGTCTCCCCGCTGGACAAGGCGCTGTTGGCCTGCGACGAGCTGACCGGGTTCGTCGTCGCCTGCTGCTGGCTGCGGCCGGACGGGATCGCCACGCTGGAGCCGCCGAGCGTCCTGAAGAAGCTCAAGGACAAGAAGTTCGCCGCTGGCGTGGACCGGGGCGAGGTGGCCGAGGGCGTGCGGCTGCTGGGGGTGGAGCTGGCGGATCATGTGGGGTTCGTCATCGGTGCGCTGAAGGAGCGGGCGGACGAGTTCGGGCTGACGGGGGCGAAGAAAGAGACCTAACCGAAAGAGACCTAACCCCCCGGCCCCCTTCCCTAAGAAGGAAGGGGGTGAGGATTCAAAAAGACAACGGCG
>DASXAN010001303.1:0-4607 GCA_036406755.1 Gemmataceae bacterium | reverse complement strand
CCACGAGTCGGGCGTGATCCGCACCCCGCCCTCGTGCGGCATCCGCCCGGCGGCCTTGAGCAACAGGAGGGACTTGTCCGGCTCGACCGGGTCGATCCGCCGGCCGAGTAGGTCGCGGGTGAGCGTGTGGAAGTCCTTGGCCGGGTCGTACCCGAACAGCGACAGGCGGAACCCGCCCTTGCCCTGGAACGACCCGTGGCACGAACCGTTGTTGCACCCGGCCTTGCTGAACAGGCCCATGACGTGCCGCTCGAAATCGACCGTCTGCACCGGTTCCCGGCCGGGGACGGGGACGGCTGCCTGGGCCGGCGTCTGCGACCCGAGGGCGGCGGCGAGTGCGACGAGAGAAAGTCTGCGGACTGAAACGTAAGAACCGAACATACCGACGTCTCCGGCGGCGGGGCGGACGGACCGGGGTTGCGGCCGGTCGGCGGGCGGGCAGGCGGGATCGAGGTCTGGGGCCGGCCGGGTGGTAGGAGGGCGATCGGCCGGGGCGGGCCATCCCCTTCATCCATGAAACCCGCGGAGCTATCAGAAGTTTCGCACCGGCGTAGGCGGGCTGTCAAGGGGGCGGGTGCGGATTTTGGCGAAATGTCTAGCGCCCGGTGCGTACCTTGCTCCGGCGGCGGACACAGACCGCCACGGCCAACCCGCCGCCGGCGAGCAGCAGCGTGGACGGCTCCGGCACCGGCGAGACGCTGGCCCAGGTTGTTCCGAGGCGAATCTCGTCGAGGTCGAACGCCCCGGCCGCTCCGCTGACGCCGCCGAAATTGCCGATCAGGAAGTAGTCGAGCGCGAAATCGGTTGCCGTCGTGAACGTGACCGTACTGCCGCCGGTGGGGGCCATGCCGGTGCCGAGACTGGAAAAGTCTGGGTCGATGATCAGGGCGATGGTGTTGGTATTGCCGGCCGAGCCGAGCTGAAAATGGGCGGCGTAGAAGTGCGTCGCCCCGTTGGGCGACAGCGCCGGACTGACGGTGAGGGTTTGCCCCCCACTTCCGGTGACCCCCGCGCCTAGTGCCAGACCCACGCCGCCGCTGAGCGGTGCCCCGATGGACATCTGCGGGACGAGCGTCTGGTTGGTCATGTGATACAAGACGAGATCTTGGCCCGGCTGGGTCAGGTCGGCCAGGAAACTGATCCAGAAGTCGGCCGTCGCTCCCCCGCGGTTTGATCCGAGCGACCGAAAACTGAAGTTGCCACCCGAAGACCACGACATCTGGGCGTGGTTGCCGCCCGTCTGGAGGGGGCCATAGGTCAGGCTGCCGGGCTGGACGACGCCGCCGACAATGCCGGCCGCACCTGACCAGGTCCTGTCCTCGCCGCTTGCCGGCCACGGGACGCCGCTGCTGACCGTGCCGTTGAGTTGGGACGGGGCGAAGTTGTTGAACGGATCGTAGGCGATCAGCTGGGCCCCTGCTGAGCCGGCCGTCGCGGCGGCGACGAGAGCGGTCAGGGCAAGCGGGAGGTATGTTCGGGGGGTCATGGTTGGCTCGAGTGTGGTCTTTCAACCGCCACCCAGGCTAACCGGCCGGCCGGCAGCTTTCAATCAAATCCGACGGTTTCTCGACCGACGCGCTCGGCGGTAAATGCCGACGGCCGCAAAGCCACCGCCCACGAGCAGCAGCGTGGACGGCTCCGGCACCGGCGAAACTAACGCCCACGTCGAACCGATGCGGATTTCGTCGAAGCGCACGGTATCCGACGCCACGCCGCTGCGGTTCTCCAGCGTCAACTGCTCGAACGGGAAGCTGTTCAGGCCGGAGAAGCCGACGCTGCTGCCGCCGGTCGGGGCGGTGCCCGTGCCGAGGCTGGCGAAGTCCGGGTCGACGTAAAGCGTCACCGAGTTGTCGGCGGTCGTCGGCCCGCTCAGGACCAGGTGGGCGGCCACGAAGTGGGTGGCGCCGTCGGCCAGGACGCCGGTCGAGACGGTGTGGGTGGTGCTGTCGGCGGCCGCGGCCGGGCCGACCCGGAACCCGTAGGCGGTGCCGCCGGGGGTGCCGAGCCACAGGTTCTCGCTGCCGCCCGCCCCGCCGAAGTAGAGGCTCAGCCCCTGGTTGCCGGCGGCCGTGCCCGCCATCAGGAAGCTGACCCACAGGTCGGGCGGGCCGCCGCCGCGGTTGCTGACCAGCGACCGCAGGCTGGCGTTGTAGGGGTTGAACCAGGTGAACGCGACGCTGTTCCCGCCGGTCTGGAGCGGGCCGTAGGCGAGGCTGCCCGGTACGACCTGCCCGCCGTTCGAGGGGGGAAACGGCCCCCAGGTGTTGGTGCTGCCACCCGGCCAGACGGCGCCGCCGCCGCTGCTGGCCGTGCCGTTGAGCTGAAACGGGGCCGTCTGGTTAAACGGGTCGTAGGCGATCAGCTGAGCCGGGGCGACGTTGGCCGCGGACACGGCGACCAGGGCCGCCAGGCCGATGGGAAGGTATGTTCGGGGATTCATATTCTGCTCAGGCGGGGTGAGTCATGCTTCCGTCACCGTACTGGCCCCGCCCGAAGTCCGCAACCCTTTTCCGGCCGCTTGCCCGCCGCCGGGCCGCGGCTTAGCATGGCCGCACCCGCCCGTCCCACCCCGAGGTCCGCCGTGTCCCTCCGCCTCGCGATCCCCCCTGCCCTGCTCTTCGCCGCGCTCGCCCTCGCCGACGGCCCCGGCGACAACGTCCCCGACAAGGTCCGCCGCATCCCGCCGCCGGGGATCGCCGTGCCGGACAACGTCCACACCGAGCTGCGGGCCAGTTGCGACGAGCTGGCGAAGGCCATCGACGGCCTGCGGAAGTCGCTGGCCGGCAAGCCCGACCTGCTCGCCCTGCTGCCGGACGTCGAGGTCTACCACAAGGCCGTGGACTGGGCGCTGCGGTACAACGAGTTCCACGCCAAGAAGGAGTTCGCCGCCGCCCGCAAGTTGCTCGATCAGGGCCGGGAGCGGGCCGAGCAGCTGGCCGCCGGCAAGCCGGCGTGGCCGACGCAGACCGGCCTGGTCGTCCGCGGCTACCGCAGCAAGATCGACGGCTCCGTGCAGCCGTACGGCCTGGTCATCCCTTCGTCATACCAGTTCACCGGTTCACAGAAGCACCGCCTCGACCTGTGGTGGCACGGCCGCGGCGAGACTCTCAGCGAGCTGAACTTCATCACCCAGCGGCAGACGCAACCCGGCGAGTTCACCCCGGCCGACACGATCGTGCTGCACCCCTACGGCCGGTACTGCAACGCCAACAAGTTCGCCGGCGAAGTGGACACGTTCGAGGCGATGGACGCCGTCAAGAAGCACTACCGCATCGACGAGGACCGCATCGTGGCCCGCGGGTTCTCGATGGGCGGGGCGGCGTGCTGGCAGTTCGCCACGCACTTCCCGTCGGTGTGGTGTGCGGCCAACCCGGGGGCCGGGTTCGCGGAGACGGCCGACTTCCTGAAGGTGTTCCAGAACGAGCCGCAGCGGCCGACGGAGTGGGAGCAGAAACTCTGGCACTGGTACGATTCGACCGACTACGCGGGGAACCTGTTCAACCTGCCGACGGTGGCCTACAGCGGCGAGATCGACAAGCAGAAGCAGGCCGCCGACATGATGGCGAAGGCGATGAAGGCCGCGGGGCTGGATCTGGTGCACCTGATCGGCCCGGGGACGGCCCACAAGTACCACCCGGAGACGAAGAAGGAAGTGGAGCGGCGGATCGACGCGCTGGCGGCGAAGGGCCGGCCGGCCGCCCCGGAGCGGGTGAAGTTCACGACTTACACGCTGCGGTACGACAGATCCTATTGGCTGACAATTGACCGACTGGAGAGGCACTGGGAGCGTGCCGACGTGGACGCTGATTTAAGCGGCAAAATCATGACGCGGAATGTCAGGGTGTTTCAGATCCGGGTTTCCGGCCAGACTCACCAGCCGCCCAAGACTTGGGTCATCGACGGGCAGGAAGTGCAGCCGAAGACGGAGCGACTGTACGGCGACTGGTGGTGCATGTTCGGCAAGGATGACGGGAAGTGGCATTCCAGGTTTCCATTGCCGGTAGAACACTTCTCCAAGCAGCACGGCCACCAAGGCCCGATCGACGACGCCTTCATGGACCGCTTCCTCATGGTCCGCCCGACCGGCACGCCGCTCAACGACAAGGTCGGGGCGTGGGCCAAGAGCGAGATGAACCACGCGATCACGCAATGGCGGCAGCAGTTCCGCGGCGACGCCCCGGTCAAGGACGATGCCGCCGTCACCGACGCCGACATCCGCGACGCCAACCTCGTCCTTTGGGGCGACCCGGCGAGCAATCGCGTCCTGGCAAAGATCGCCGACAAGCTGCCGGTGAAATGGACCGCCGCCGGCGTCCGCGTCGGCGACCGCACGTTCCCGGCCGAGACGCACGTGCCGCTGTTGATCTACCCGAACCCGCTGAACCCGGCGAAGTACGTGGTGCTCAACAGCGGCTTCACGTACCGCGAGTACGACTACCTGAACAACGCCAGGCAGACGCCGAAGCTGCCGGACTGGGCGGTGGTGGACGTGACGGTGCCGCCGAACGCGCGGTGGCCGGGCAAGGTGGTCGCGGCCGACTTCTTCGACGAGCACTGGCAACTGGCGAACAAGAAATGACAACACCCGGTTAGCCGCGACGCGGAGC
>DASXAN010001302.1:0-4457 GCA_036406755.1 Gemmataceae bacterium | reverse complement strand
CGGGCCGGCGTGGTCCCGCAGGCGGGCGACGACGTCCGTGATCGGCAGCGGGGTCACAGGTCAGGTCCCTGTCCTACACGTCCGTGGGGCCGCGGCCCCGCCGCTTCCCCGGCCGGTGGTCCCGCCGGCTCGGCCGGTGGGAGGACGACTCGAACTTCTCGTGCCCGTCGAGCCAGCCGCGCTCGCGGTAATGCTGCTCGAACTTCCGCACCAGGCCGGGGCGGACCGTGGACAGGGCCAGCCCGAAGGCGGTCCCGAACACGTAGCCGTAGCAAAACGCGCGCTGCAGGTCGTCCGACCGTCGGTCGCTGTCCTGCCAGTCCCGGAATTCCTCCAGGGCGTTCTCCCAGACGCCTTCTAACGCGTTCATGACGTTCTCCGTCCGATAGGGAACAGATCAGCGGGCCGGTGTAGCATCCCCGCCCGGTCGGCCGCGGTCAACGACAATCCGCCCGGCCCGTAGGATGACGTGAGCCCGCCCGCGAGGACCGACCATGCCCCTGACCGCCGCCGAGACGGCCGCCGCCCGCCGCCTGATCGACCTGGCCCTGGCCGAAGACCTTCACTCCGCCGGCGACGTGACCAGCGCCGCCACCATCCCGGCCGGCGCCCCCGGCCGGGCGGCCGCCGTCGCCCGGGCCGCCGGCGTCGTCGCCGGCCTGCCGGTCGCCGCCCTGGTGTGCGAAGCCGTGGACCCGGCGCTGACCTTCATCCCGGCCGTCGCCGACGGCACGGCCGTGGCGCCCGGCACCGAGCTGGCGACCGTCGCCGGGCCGATGCGGTCGATCCTGACGGCCGAGCGGACGGCCTTGAACTTCCTTCAGCGGCTCAGCGGCGTGGCCACGCTCACCCGGCGGTACGTGGACCAACTAGCCCCCCGTGACTCACGGGGGGCAAACTGCCAAATCCTCGACACCCGCAAGACGACGCCCGGCTGGCGGGTGTTGGAGAAGTACGCGGTGCGGATGGGCGGCGGGCACAACCACCGCGTCGGCCTGTACGACGGCGTGCTCATCAAGGACAACCACCTGGCCGCGCTCGGCGGCGGGCCGGCCGCCGTGCCGCGGGCGGTGGCGGCGGCGCGGGCGCACGCCCCGGGCCTGCCGGTCGAGGTCGAGGTGGACACGTGGGAGCAGTTCGAGGCGGCGCTCGCCTGCCGGCCGGACATCGTGCTGTTGGACAACATGCCGCCGGAGCTGCTCCGCCGCTGTGCCGAGCGGCGGGCGGAGGTGGCGCCGGGGGTGCTGCTGGAGGCGTCCGGCGGGGTGAACCTGCAAACGGTCGGGGCGATCGCGGCGACCGGCGTGGACCGGGTGAGCGTCGGGGCGCTGACGCACTCGGCCGCGGCCCTGGACATCGCCCTCGACTACCGGGCGTCATGATTTGGCGAGCGGGGTTGCGTGAGCGCCCCGAGGTCTGACAACTGTCACGGACGTTTGCGGGAACTCGGGGCGCTCACGCAACCCCGCTCGCCACTCACCCCGCCGTCACCGTCTTCTTCTCCAGGTCGACCGTGATCTCCTTGGTGGCGTCCGTGATCTCCACCTCCAGCGGCGTCTTCGCCTCGGTGAACACCGGGACGTACTTGTTGGTCGGCTTGCCGGCCGCGTCGTACACCTTGCCGTTGAAGATCACCTTGTACCGGCCGACCGGGATGCCCTTGCCGATCGACCCGTTCAGGACGAACGTGCCGTCGTCCTTGAACTCGGCCAGGTAGCTCCGCTTGCCCGGGCCGACGCCCTCGACCGTCAGGAACTTCAGGTCGAAGTCGTACAGCGACACGGGGCGGCCCGGCTGGCCGTCGACCAGCACCCGGCCGGTCACCTTCGGCCCGGCCTCCCGCTCCTTCGCACACCCGAGGGCGAGGGCCAGGGCGGTCAGCATCCCCACGCGAAACACGATGCGAAACACGGCTCACCTCCTGCGCGGGGTTAGAGGTTGGGGATGACGTTGCCGTCCTTCGGGTCCAGGAACCAGGTGACGTCGGTCCCGAACGGGATGGTGTGGACGCTGCCGTCGAAGAACACGAACAGCACCCCGGCCTGGTACGGCCCGCCGAACACCCGGTCGTTCCCGGTGAACGCCGCGTCCGCCTTCAGGGTGCCGTAGATGGTGTCGTCCGGCTGGGGGAAGCCCTTGTAGCCGCGGCCGGTGCCGTTGTCCCCGCCCGTCCAGAGGCCGCCGTCGTAGCTCCAGTTGGTCGCCGGGTACTGGGGAACGGCGATGAACTTCTCACCGGCGAGGATGGTGTTCGACGTTCCGTCCACGATCCCGGCCATCGTTTGCGGCCCCTGCGAGAACGCGGACGGCGGGGACGGGTTCGGCCCGCCGACCGGGCCGATGTACCGCAGCCCGTACCGCAGCCCCAGGGCGGCGATGTTGACGGCGTAGTCCGTGGACGCCCACGGCAGCCCCTTGCGGGCGGTGCCGTTGAGCGTACTGCTGGTCGCGTTGACCGGGTTGGCGTGGTCCCGGCCGGGGTCGGTGTAGATCTTGATCGGGATGTTGTAGCTGTCGTTGCGGTAGGCGGCGTCCTGCTCGATGTACGGCAGGATCTGCCACAGGGCGCAGCCCGGCTGGTTCTTGTAGGACGCGGTCGGGTCCGGGTAGCCGAGGGCGGCGTTGTTAAACACGAACGCGGCCGGCGGGGACGTCTGGTCGGTCGTCCCGGCCTTGCCGCCGTTGTGCGGGAAGAACTGGTTGGCGTCGTGGAAGTTGTGCATCGCCAGCCCGATCTGCTTCAGGTTATTGGTCGAGGTGGTGCGGTTGGCCGCCTCGCGGACCTTCTGCACGGCCGGCAGCAGCAACCCGATGAGGATGGCGATGATGGCAATGACGACGAGCAGCTCGATCAGCGTGAACGCGGCGTGACGACGGTGCATTCGAACCTCCGACGGCGGGGGTGGGAGAGGGGCGAAGCGGTTCTGGGCGGGCGGCGGGCGTGGGCGGGCGGGCGGCCGCAGGCCGGCGGCCGGGGCTGCTGAGATACTCATCCTATCGCAGACATGAGTGCCAGGCGAAGACGGGTTTATACGTATCTCGGATGAAAAGATTCTGAGTTCGACCCTCGCTGCGCCGGTCGCCAGTCCGCCGGCCGGTAGAATGCCGCCGTGTCATCCGAGCCGCGCCGCATGACCGTCCCCCCGCCCGACGCCGAGTGGTCCCTGCCGACCCGCCACGTCGGCCGCCGCGTCCTGTATTATGACCGGCTCCCCAGCACCCTGCCCGTCGCTGCCGCCCTGGCCGCCGACCCGGACGCCGCCGGCACCGCCGTCCTGGCCGGCGAACAAACGGCCGGCCGCGGCCAGTACGGCCGGTCGTGGGCCTGCCCGCCGGGGGCGGGCGTCTTGCTCGGCGTCGCCCTGGCCCCGCCGCCGGCCGCCCGCCGCCCGGCCGTGCTCACCGCCTGGGCGGCCGTCGGCGTCGCCGAGGCGGTCCGCCGCCTGACCGGCCGCCAGGCCCGGGTCAAGTGGCCCAACGACGTGCTGATCCGCGGCAAGAAGGTGTGCGGCATTTTGATCGAGTCGGCCGCCGCCGCCGGCCGGCCGCCGACCGCCGTCGCCGGCATCGGGCTGAACGTCACCCAGTCGGCCGAGCACTTCGCCGCCGCCGGCCTGCCGGCCGCCACGTCGCTGGCCGCCAGCACCGGCCGGGCGTTCGACATGCGCGAGGTCGCCGACGTCCTGCTCGACGAGCTGGACCGGGCGTACGGGCTGGTGTTGGACGGCGAGCTGGGGACGCTGGAGGCGTGCTGGGCGTGGCGGGTCGGGCTGCTGGGCCGGCCGGTCCTGGCGGAGGCGGCCGACGGCACGGTGCACCAAGGCCGGCTGCGGGCGCTGACGTTCGCCGGGCTGGAGCTGGAGGCGGCGGGCGGGGCGGTGGACCGGCTGACCCCGGAGGCGGTGCGGCACCTGACGGCGGCCCGCGGTTCGTAGGGTGGGTCGAGGGAGCGGAGCGACCGAGGCCCACCGCGGCGGTTTCTGTAGCCGGCCTCTGTGAGGCCGGACCGGGGTCACAGACCCCGGCTACAGAACTTATGCCGGGCTTCCGCGGCGTGGACTTCCGGTACGAACCACTTGACCCCGACGCTGGCGTCAACGACGAGCGCGCTCACCGGTCCCGGTCCTCGCGCACCAGGTCCGCGCTGTCCGTGAAAGTCCGGCCGGAGGCCGCCAGCCGCCGGTAAATCGCGTCCACCGGCGCCCAGGCGTCAGGCTGGTTGCCCCGCAGCGCATCCACCAGAATCGTCTTCGCCTCTTCCGCGGGCGTCCGGCCGTGGCGGGTGGCGCGTTCGCGGAGGTGGTGGAGGACGCCGTCGTCCACGTCGGTCAGGACCAGTTCCGGCATCGCGGGACCCTCTCGCGCCTGGAAAGCCGCTCGTATTCTATCACGCCGGGGTTGGGCGATGCGGTACCTGACGGCGGCCCGCGGTTCGTAGTAGTAGGGTGGGTCGAGGA
>DASXAN010001301.1:0-2947 GCA_036406755.1 Gemmataceae bacterium | reverse complement strand
ATCCGCACCGGGGCCGTGATGGCGCCGAAGCTCCCGTTCGAGTGCAAGCATGACACGCCCGAGCACGCCACCCGCCGGCAGGAATTGGCCGCGTGGGTCACCTCCCCGGACAACCCGTACTTCGCCCGCACCTACGTCAACCGCGTCTGGGGCTACCTGCTCGGCGTCGGCCTGATCGAGCCGATCGACGACGTCCGCGCCGGCAACCCGCCGACCAACCCGGAGCTGCTCGACTACTTGACCAAGGAGTTCATCGACAGCGGGTTCAACGTCCGCAAGCTGATGCGACTGATCGTCACCTCGCGGACCTACCAGCTGTCCGTGGCGACCAACGAGTGGAACGCCGACGACCGGACGAACTACTCGCACGCCCTGGCCCGCCGGCTGCCGGCCGAGGTCCTGTACGACGCCCTGCACCGGGTGACCGGGTCGGTGTCGAAGATCCCCGGCGTGCCGGCCGGCACCCGGGCCGCCGCCCTGCCGGACTCCGGGATCGACCTGCCGAGCGGGTTCTTCAACACGCTGGGCCGGCCGCCGCGGGAGAGCGCCTGCGAGTGCGAGCGGACCACCGGGCTGCAGCTCGGCCCGGTCATGGCGCTCGTCAACGGCCAGACGATCGCCGAGGCCATCGGCGACCCGAACAACGAGCTGGCGAAACTGGTCGCGAAGGAATCGGATGATGCGAAGCTGGTGCAGGAGATCTTCCTGCGCGTGCTGAACCGCCAGGCGACGGCGGCCGAGGTCGAGGCGAGTCTGAAGACGATCCGCGAGATCGACGCCGACCACAAGAAACTGGCCGCCGAGCTGGACAAGGCCGAGGCGGCGTGGAAGCCCAAGCACGACCAGCTCGAGGCCGAGCGGGTCGTCGCGCTGGCGAAGGCGAAGGAGGCGCTGGCCGGCTACGAGCAGGAGTACGCCCCCAAGCGGGCCGAACAGGAGAAGCAGCGCGCGGCCCACATCGAGCAGGTGACCGCGGCCCTGAAGAAGTACGAGGCCGAGGCGGTGGCCGCCAAGCTGGCCGCCTGGGAGAAGGAGCACCACCGGACGGCGGTCGATTGGGTCCGCCTCAACCCGCGCACCCTCAAGGCGACCGGCGGCCTCAAGCTGACCAAGCAAGAGGACCTCTCCATCTTCGCCGACGGGCCGAAGGCCAAGACGGTCTACACCGTCACCGCCGGCACCGACCTGAAGGGCATCACGGCGGTCCGGCTGGAGCTGCTCGCCGACGAGCGGCTGCCCGGCGGCGGCCCCGGGCGGGCGTCCAACGGCAACCTCGTGCTCAACCAGTTCACGCTGACGGCCGCCCCGAAGTCCGACCCGACGAAGACGCGGCCGGTGTTCTTCGCCAAGGCGACGGCCGACTTCGGCCAGGACAACTTCCCGGTCACGTCGGCGATCGACGGCATGCGCGGCGCCAACAAGGGCTGGGCCGTCGTGCCGAACACCGGCGTGTCACACTGGGCCGTGTTCGAGCTGAAGGAGCCGCTCGCCATTGACGGCGGGGCCATCCTGACCTTCACCCTGACGCAGCAGTTCGGCTTCCAGGACCACCAGATCGGCCGGTTCCGGCTGTCGGTGGCGGCGGCCAAGCCGCCGGTGCCGCTGGGGCTGTCGGAGGACTTGCTGGTGGCGCTGGAGACGCCGGCCGCGGCCCGGGCCGCGAAGCAGCAGGCGGCGCTGCTGAAGTACTACGGCACGACCGACGCCGAGCTGCGGGCGAAGCAGGCGGCCGTGGCCGAGGCGCAGAAGCCGCTGCCGCCGGACGCGAAGCTGGCGGATCTGAAGGCGGCGGTGGCGGACGCGGAAAAGCCGGTGGCCGTGGAACCGAAGCTGGCACAGCTGCGGCAGGACGTGGCGATGAGCGCCAAACAGCTCGGCAACCCGCGGCTGACCGGGGCCCAGGACGTGGTGTGGGCGCTGGTGAACAGCCCGGCGTTTTTGTTCAACCATTGACCCGCAAGCCCACCCGCGGCGGCGGGTGGGTGAAGCAGAACCCACCCGCCGCCGCGGGTGGGCTTGGCGCGGTTCGAGGATCTTCTGGAGAGACTTGTCATGCTCATCCTCCCCGGCAGCCCTGGCGCCCTGTGCAACCGGCACCCCGGCCCGTCCCGCCGCGACGTGTTGCGCGTCGGCGGCTCCGCCCTGCTCGGCGCCACCCTCGGCGGCCTGTTCCGGATGCAGAAAGCGTCCGCCGACCAGGGCCGTGGCGGCGGCCCCGGCTGGGGCAAGGCCAAGAGCATCATCATGCTCTACCTCCAGGGCGGCCCCAGCCACCTCGACCTGTGGGACCCCAAGGACGACGTCCCCGAGAAAGTGAAAAGCGCCTTCAAGGCGATCGACACCAAGGTCCCCGGCTGCAAGTTCACCGAGGTCCTGCCGAAGCTCGCCGCGGTGAACGACAAGGCCACCCTGATCCGGTCGATGAGCTACACGCCCAACGGCCTGTTCAACCACACCGCGGCCATCTACCAGATGATGACCGGGTACACGACCGACAAGGTGTCGCCGTCGGGCCAGCTCGAGCCGCCCGACCCGAAGGACTTCCCCAACTTCGGCTCGCAGATCGTCCGCATCAAGCCGCCGGACGTGCCGATGCTGCCGTTCGTCATGCTGCCGCGGCCGCTGCAGGAGTCCAACGTCGTCGGCAAGGGCGGGAGTGCCGGGTTCCTCGGCCGGGCGTTCGACCCGTACACGCTGTTCCCCGACGGGGACGACATGGACATGTCGAAGATGGACCGCATCCGCATCGACGACCTGCGGCTGCGGCCCGAGGTGTTCGGCAGCCGGCTGGAGCGGCGGGCCAAGCTCCGCGACGCGATCAACGCCCAGATGCCCCAGATTGACAAGGCCGTCGCGGATTACAACCTCGACGCATATTACGAGCGCGCCCTGAGTCTCGTACTCTCCGGCCGCGCCCGCGACGCCTTCGACCTGTCCCGGGAGGACG
>DASXAN010001300.1:0-4011 GCA_036406755.1 Gemmataceae bacterium | reverse complement strand
CCGGCCGACCCCGGGACTCCAACCCGCACTGTGACGAGTCGTGAACCGCTACCCGCGGCCGAACATGCCCGCGAGCTTCTGGGCCACCCCGGCCAGGCCGCCCTTGGCCACCGCCCCGGTCAGCTGCTCGGCCACGCCGGCCGGCAGCTTGTCCTTGAGGAACGTCATGACCGTCTCCAGCAACGACCCGACCTGGCCGGCGGCCAGCCCGGTCTTCTCGGCGACGGCGTTCACGTCCGGCACGTCGGCCGGCACCGGCCCCTTGTGGCCCAGGCCGGATAGGGCCGAGTCGAACTGGGCCGTGGCCTGCTCGGGCAGCTTGCCGCGGATGAACCCGAGGACGGCGGCGACGGCCGACTTGGCCTGGTCCATGGACAGACCGGTCTTCTCCTGGACGCGCTTGAGCAGTTCTTCCATCGGTCGCTCCTCCTGAAGGGAATGAACATGGGCGCCGGGACGACGAGCCGCGGGCGAGCCGGAGCGATGCTGCGTTCGGGGACGAACTCGGAGATGGCTGACGCACCCGATGATCGGGCACGGCGGCGGGGCCGTCAAGCAAAAAACCGTAATCCGGCCGCCGCGGCCGGGGCGGGCGCGCCGGCGATCAGCCCCCGGCCCGCTTGCGGCCGCGGCCCGGCTTGGCCCGGCCCGCGAGCCACTTCTTGAACGAGGTCTGGCTTTCGGCCGACGGCTGACCGGCCAACAGGTTGGCCACGCTGACGTCTTCATCAACGGCCGGCCAGTGGACGCCGCGGCCGCCGCCGATCAGCCGCCAGGAATTCCGCTCCGCGGCCGTGGCGTACATCAGCCGCGGGTACCAGGCCAGCGGCGCGGCGATCGTGCGCCCGTCGGCGAGCTGGACCGCCAAGGTGTCGTCGGTAACTTCGACGGCGGTGGCCAACATTTCACGAGTGTCAACCGTGGAAGAACTCATTCCACCTCTCCAACAACTGCGCCCGGTGCTCGTCCACGAGCCGACGGACCTGGTTGATCTCCCGCCGGCCGAAGCCGCGGCTTCGCTCCAGGCGGACGGGGTCGAGCCACAACTTGGCCTCGCCCGCGTCACGCTCGACGTGGACGTGCGGCGGTTCGGCCCCGTCGCCGGCGTAGAAGAAAAACCGGTACGGCCCGACCCTGAGTACCGTCGGCATGCGGCCATGCTAGGGCGGCCCGATCCCGGGAGCAACACCGCGGCGCTACGGCTTCGGCGCCTGCACCGCCGCCAGCTGCCCCTGCCGGGCCAGGTCGATTGCCTCGGCCAGCACCCGCACCGCCTCCTGCGGGGCGTGGAAGCCGCGCGAGTTCTCCGACCCGATGAAGTCCACCCGCCACTGGGCCGACCGGTGGAACTGCCGCGCCGCCGCCAGCTTCTCGTCCGGCACGCCGCGGTCCTTCGCCGCCTTGACCGCGTCCATCAGTTGCAACAGCGCGTCCTCGGCCCGGTCCTGCACGGCCTTGGTGCGGTCCTGAATGGCCTGGGCGCGGGCGGTGATCTCCGCCTCCGGGTAGCGGTGGCACACCTGGCAGGCGCGGGCGGCGTTCAGGATCGGGCTGCGGACCTGGTGGTCACTGACCTTCAGCGCCCCCTCCCGCTTGTACGGCATGTGGCAGTCGGCGCACGCCACCCCGCTGCGGGCGTGGATGCCCTGGTTCCACACCTCGAACTCCGGGTGCTGGGCCTTCAGAATCGGCGCCCCCGTCTCCGCGTGGACCCAGTCCTTGAAGTTCTCGGCGTCGTAGTAGCCCTCGATCTGTTCGACCTTGAGCCCCTTGTGCCACGGGTAGGTGAGCAGCTTGCCGTCGCCCTTGAAGTAGTACTCGACGTGGCACTGGCCGCAGACGAAGCTCCGCATCTCCTGCCGGCTCGCCAGGGCGTTCGGGTCGTACGTGCCCTTACGGCCGTCCTTCCGCCACCGCTCGATGCTGGCGAAGTGCGGCAGCGGCTCGTCGGACTTCGCCAGGTTGTTGATGCCGTCGAGGAACCCGGGGCGGGTGACGCGGAGTTGCAGCGACTGCGGGTCGTGGCAGTCCAGGCAGGTGACCGGGTGGGTGATCAGCTTGTTGCCCTTGTCGTCGGTCAGGTCGTGGGCCTCCTGGTAGGACAGGCCGCAGGACTTGACGAACCCGGCGTGCACGTCGCCGCCGCCGAGGAACCGGTACTGCGGCAGGATGGAGGCGTGGCAGTGCAGGCACGCGCCGGGCTGCTTGACCCGCCGGACCCGCTCGGTCACCTCCTGGTCGGTGAGCATGTAGGCGTGGCCCCGCTTCTCCCGGTAGGAGATGCTGAACGCGTAGCCGGCGTAGATCCGCCGCAACCGCGGGTCCCGCTCCAGCTTCTCCGGCGGCAGCGCCTCGCTGCCGCCGTACTGCGCCCGCTCGTTGTCGGCCGTCCGCAGGTAGCCGTCGTACTCGCGGGGGAAGTTCTTGCCCCACACGGCCGGGTCCACGGTGTTCTCGTCCAGCGGCACGACGCGGACGAACGTCTCCCGCGCCTCCTGCTTCCGCTGGTTGATGTTCATCAGCAGCGCGGTCAGGCCGAACGTGACGCCGGCGGTGGCGAGCAGGGCGGCCGGGTAGAGCCAGCGGCGGCGGGTCGGTGTGGCGTCGGTCATGGCGGGTCTCGCAGATTCAGCGGGGCGGGCCGTGGCCGGAGTGGGCGTGGCACCGCAGGCAGTCCAGCGACGACTCGCCGAACGAGCCGAGGTGGCCGGCCACGGCGTCCATCAGCTCGCGGTGGCAGTCCAGGCAGTTGGCCCGCAGGATGCGGGCGCTGCGGTCGGAGATCTGGATCGGCTCGTGGAAGTTCTGGAAGGTGAAGTAGTACGAGTGCCAGAACCCGTTGCGGGCCTTCGTCTCGTACTTGCCGACGAAGTCGTGCGGGGTGTGGCAGTCGTTGCAGGTGGCGGCGGCGTGGTGGCTGGCCTTCTGCCAGGCGTCGTACTCGTCCCGCATGATGTGGCAGTTGACGCACGCCTTCGGGTCGTCGGAGAAGTACGACAGCCCTTCGGCATGATAAAACGTGAACAGCCCCAGGCCGACCGGCACGCCGGCCAGGGCGCACACCACCAGCCCGGGCTTCCCGCCGAACCGTCCCACCACGGTGCGGGCCCTCCCCGTCAGCCGGCCCCCCGGACGAACACGACGTTGCCCGTGGACCGGTCCTCGCGGTAGCCGCAGCCGCGCAGGAACTCGACGAGTTCGTCGGGGTCACGGCCCCGGCCGCGGAGCACGTCCGGGTGCAGTTCCAGGGCCAGGGCGCGGACGGCCCCCGAGCGGAACAGGTCCTTCGACCCGAAGACGGCCTCGTACTCGAACCCCTCGATGTCCAGCTTCATCAGGTCCACCGCCCCGACGCCGGCGTCGGCCAGCAGGCGGGCGAGGGTGGTCGTGCGGACCGTCTCCGTCGGCAGCGGGTAGCGGTTCTTGCGGGCCAGGCCGCTGCCGCCGGTGTTGACGTCCGGCGTCAGGTACAGCTCGGCGGTGCCCTCGGTATCGCTGACGGCCGCGGCGCAGACGGCGACGTTGTGCAGGTCGTTGAGCCGCAGGTTCTCGGCCAGCACCTCCCGGCTGCGGGCCTGGGGCTCGACGGCGACCACCCGGCCGGCCGGGCCGACCAGCTTGCCGCCGAGCACGGTGAAGTACCCCTCGTTGGCCCCGACGTCCACGAAGACGGCCCCGGGCGACAGGTGCCGCTCCAGGGCGGCGACCGTCGCCGGCTCGTAGCACCGTTCGCGGATGAGCTGGTCGCCCAGGAGCGAAATCGGGTCGACGGCGAACGACCCGGCCGGCGTCGCCACGAGGACCCGCGGGATGCACAGCAGCCGCTTCAGCTGCGCCGCCAGGACGGCCGGCCGCAGCCGGCGGAGCAGCGGCCCGGTCAGCCGGGCCCGCAGCGGCAGATCGACTTCACCCACCATGGTTGCTGACTCGTTGGCTTCCCGGCTCAACCCTCACCCCAACGGGTTACGAAATCGGCCGCGGGTCGGATAGGTTCGGCCGCCGGATTAGTCC
>DASXAN010001299.1:0-2945 GCA_036406755.1 Gemmataceae bacterium | reverse complement strand
GGGACCGACCGGGTTGCCGGAGCTGCACCCGATAACGGCACAGGTGAGGAATACCACGGGCAGGATGGGGCGCATGGCGGCACCTGGGGGACGGAGTTTGATCCAACCCTCATGACGTTGACCCACCCTGGATTATTCCGGCCAGTCGGGGATGCTGGAAGCCAGTTCACGCCGCCGGGCGGAGCCACCAGCGGTTCATGCCGCGGAGCGGTCCCAGGCCGCGGGCCGCGTACCAGGCGTGCGTGTCCCGCAGCGTCGCCGCCAGCGGCCGCGGGTCGTATCCCAATTCCCGTGCCGCCCGGTCCGACCGCACGAACCAGTAGTAGCGGTGCAGTCGGCTGCCCTGCCGCGACGGGTACGGCTCCCGACCGGTGAACCGGGCCCGCAGCTCGGCCAGTCCGGCCAGCCCGGCAAGAACCCACCACGGCAGGGTCGCGGCGGCCCGCGGCCGCCAGCCGGCCGCGAACGCCAAGAGCCGCAGGAATTCGGCCAACGTCCTGTCCTCGCCGCCGAGGATGTACCGTCGGCCGGCCGTACCGCGCTCGGCCGCGAGCAGGTGGCCGATGGCCACGTCCCGGACGTCCACGAGGTTGAACCCGCCCGGCGGCGCGACCGGCACCCGGCCCCGCCAGAACCGCCGGCACAGGCGGCCCATGACCGAGCCCTCCGGGTCGTCCGGGCCGACGAGGTAGCCGGGGTTGGTCACGACCACGTCCCGGCCGGCGGCGGCCGCGGCCAGGGACAGCTCCTCCGCGGCCCGCTTGGTCTGCACGTACGCCACCCGCACCCGGGCGAGCGGGAACGGGCTGTCCTCGTCCAGCGACTCGCCGGTCCGGGTGGCCCCGACCGCGACGATCGAGCTGGTGTGGACGACACGAGCGGCCGGCGCGGCGGCGGCGAGGACGTTCGCCGTCCCCCGGCGGTGGACCGCGTCCATGACGGCCAGCCCCGGCCCCCATACGGCGACGACGCCGGCCGTGTGGAACACGACCTCGCGGCCGGCCAGCGCCCGCCCGACGGCGGCCGGGTCGCACACGTCGCCGGCCATGAGTTCGACCGACGGCAGATCGTGAATGGGATGATCCGGTCGCGGCGGCAAGGCAAAGGCGCGGACGCGGGCGCCGAGGCCGACGAGCCGGCGGACGAGGTGCCAGCCCAAGAAGCCGGTGCCGCCCGTGACCGCCACCGGCCGGCCGCGCCAGAAGTCCGGGTTCGGCCGCATGGCGACCTCCCTCACGCCGCCCGCCGCGGCATCCAGAACGAGTAGGTATCGGACAGGGTTTCCGCTAGCGGCCGCGGGCGGTAGCCCAACTCGCGTCTCGCCTTCGAGCAGTCGGCGAAGAAGTACCACCCGGCCAGCCGGGCCTGATCGGCGGAGATGTACGGCCGGCCCGTGCCCGGCGGGCGGAGGTGGTCGTGCAGCCACGCCGCCGCCGGGCCCAGCGCGGCCGGCAGTTCGACCCGCGGAATCGCCCAGCCGGCGACGCGGGCCAGGTCCGCGAAGAAGTCGGTGAGCGTGCGGTTCTCGCCGCCGAGGATGTAGCGCTCGCCCGGCCGGCCGTGTTCTGCGACGCGCAGGAGCCCGTCCGCCACGTCGCGCACGTCCACGAAGTTCAGCCCGCCACCGAAGTAGACGGGGATGCGACCCCGCCAGAACCGCTTGCAGAGCGTCCCGAACTCACTGCCGACGAAGTCGTCCGGCCCGATCACGCACGCCGGGTTGGCGACGACGACCTCCAGCCCGTCGCCGTCGGCAGCCAGAGCGATTTGCTCGCCGCTGTATTTTGTCGTCAGATACGGCACCCGCAGGCGGCCGAGGTTCCAGGCGAACGACTCGGCGAGCGGGACGGGCCGGCGGGCGGCGCCGACGGCGACGATCGAGCTGGTGTGGACGAACCGCCGGGCGCCGGCGGCGCTCGCGGCGGCCAGGGCGTTCCGGGTGCCCTGTTCGTTGACGGACCGCAGGCGGTCCCAGCCGCCGGCGAAGTCGACGGCCCCTGCGAGGTGGAAGAACACCTCGCTCCTGCGGGCCGCGGCCGTCATGGCGGCCGGGTCGTCGAGCGGCGCGACGACACAGCGGACGCCAATCGCGGCGAGGCGGGCGGCCTTGTCCGGGGAGCGGATGAGCGCGGTGACGGCCGCGCCGCGGGCGGCCAGCCCGGCGGCGAGGTGGTGCCCGAGGAACCCGGTCGCGCCGGTGACGGCGACGTGGCGGCCGGCCCAGTCCATGCGGCGGCGTCCTTTCCGCGGCGGTCCGCGATCCGGGATGGTAGTTCGCCGCGGCCGGGGGTGTCAACCGGAAAACGCCCGGCACAGCCGCTGGTGCGTCTCCGCGTCCAGGTCCTCGGCCCGGGTCGTGCCCGGCAGGCCGAGTTCGGCCAATGTCCGGTCCACGTCGGCCTTGTCGCGGCGTCCGCTCGGCCAGCCGGCGAGTGCCCCGCGGAGGTTCTTGCGGCGGTGGACATACAGGTCGCGGAGGAAGCTACGGAACGCCGCCACGCTCCCGGCCGTCTCGACCACGTGAGCCCGCTTTGCCGCGTTCGGCGTGATTCGCACGATCGCCGACTCGACCTGCGGCCGCGGCCAGAACACCGACGGGGACAGCTTGCGAACCAACTCCACGTCGGCCAGACTCTGCACCAGCACGGCCAGGGCTCCGTAGTCGGCCGTGCCGGGGCGGGCCATTAGCCGCTCGGCGATCTCCCATTGCACCGTCACCACCATTCGCTCTACCGGCACGTCGCTGAGCAGTAGGTTGGAGACGACCGGCGTGGCGACGGCGTACGGCAGGTTGGCGACAAGCTTGACCCGCTCGCAGCCGAACGCCCGCTGTTGCTCGTCCAGGGCGGCGGTCACGTCCGGGTTCAGGTCGTTCTTGTTCCGTAGGGCGTCGGCCCGCATCAGGCGGACGTTCGGCCGCGGGCCGACCAGCTCGCGGGCCAACT
>DASXAN010001298.1:0-9456 GCA_036406755.1 Gemmataceae bacterium | reverse complement strand
CTGTCGGGCCGGCCGGCCGCCGGTGCGATATCCCCCGGGGGCCGTCCCCCGGAGTGTCCCACCGTGCCCCACCGGCCCGAGGTGCGCCATGTCGCCGATCACGTATCAGCAGCAGTACTGGGAGTTGCAAGTCGCGGTCGTCCAGGACGAGAAAGTCGTCCGCTGGCAGCCGGTGGTGCTGAACAACTACGTCCTGATCGTCGGGCAGACCGAGGCCGGGGCACTCATCTGGGACAGCGACCACCCCAACAACCAGGCGGCCCACGACGCGATGCTCGGCAAGTTGTGGGAGCACTTCGGCCGGACCAACAACAAGGGGGCGACGCTGACGACCCACGTCAAGGCGGCCGACGGCTCCCGCGACCACACCGAGTTCACCACCTGGAACGAGGTATGGTTCCACGCCCAGAAGGCGTTCATGGGCAAGGGCAGCCCCGAGGAGGCGCAGATCACGCTCCAGCTGGCCGACCGGTTCGGCCTGCTCAAGGGCGGCGACCTGCAAGCCTACTGCGACAAGTACCTGGGCCTGGACTGCAACGGGTTCGTCGGCAACTACCTGGCCCACGGCAAGCCGGAGAAGGCCTGGGACGCCGACCCGCCCGGGGCCGGCTACCTGGCCAACACCGACATCGCCAACATCGTCAGCCGGACCTGCGCCAAGCCGTCGGTCAAGACCGCCGACGAGATCGTGTCGGCCAACAGCTACGTGATGGCCATGACCGACTCCGCCGGCCGGGTGATCGCCCGGTTCGGCCCCAACGGCTCCGTCGGGCACATTTTCATCACCCTGCCGGGCTACAAGTCGGAGGCGGTGTACCCGTTCGACGGCAAGTTCCCGTACGAGAAGCGGGCGAAGGTGCCGACGCTGTGGGCGGCCGAGTCGACCGGCGGGATCGGCCTGACGCTCAACAAGTGTCAGATCGTCAGCGGCACGGCCGACGGCGTGTTCATGGTCAAGCGGTACTCGCACCCGCTCATGGCCCCGCTGCCGTTCCGGGCGTTCCGGGTCCTCTAGGTCGGTGGCTCGATGACGGTCTGTAGCCGCGGGCTTTAGCCTGCGCGGGGGCGGCGCGGGCTAAAGCCCGCGGCTACGGGCCATTCTGCCATCGCTTCTTAGGCCGGTGGCTCGATGACGGTCGGCAGGTCCGGGGTCGGCTCGTCCGCTCCAGCCAGTCGGGGCAGCTGGCCCGGACGGAGGCGGCGAGTTCGGGCGGGCCCTCCGGTTCGGTCGGCACGTCAATTGCCCTGCTTTATTAAAGGGAATGGTGTGCCCATTTTGCGCCCCGATCAGGCAAGATACGAAGCGCCGGCATCCGTTAGGATCGAGCATGATGGCAGGAGCGATACGCCCCGCGGCCGATGACGGCGGCCGCCCGGCGCCCAGCGCTACGACGGCCGGCCGCGCCTCCGGGCGGGGCGCGGTGGCCCCGGCCGATGAAATTGGCCGGGTGGTGTCGAGGGGGGCGACATGATCGCGGCTCACCCGACCACCGCCACGCTTTTGATCGTGGAGGACAACGCCGCCACCCGGACCGCAATGGCGGCCATCCTGGGGCGGCACGGGTACGCCGTCCGCGTGGCGGCCAACGGCCAGGCCGCCCTCG
Organism: Gemmataceae bacterium; assembly: GCA_036406755.1. Taxonomy (GTDB): domain Bacteria; phylum Planctomycetota; class Planctomycetia; order Gemmatales; family Gemmataceae; genus DASXAN01. The sequence goes on along the minus strand of DASXAN010001298.1, from coordinate 7,852 downwards.
GTATGCTCGACGCCCGGCCGGCCCCGGACCTGATCCTCCTGGACATGCTCATGCCGGAGCTGGACGGCTGGCACTTCCTCGACTGGTTCCAGGGGCCGGCGGGCGGGGCCGTCCCGGTCGTCGTCATGACCGGCACCATCCTGACCCGCGAGTGGGCGGCGACCCACGGCTGCGCCGGGTTCCTCAAGAAGCCGTTCGACGCCGCCCAGCTGGTGGCCGAGGTCCGCCGCGTCCTGTCCGACTGACGCATGGCCCGGGTGCCCGCGCCCGGGACCGCCCGGCGTTGAGGTCATGCCGGGCGGCGCGTCTCGCCCCACCCGCCGGGGCACGATCGGGGATGCCGGATCAGGGGGGCTGGCCCGGCCTCGTCGGAAAACCCCCGTTCCGGGCGGCCGGTCCCGCGGCGGGTTTCTGCGGGCCGCGTGTAGCGGCGGCGAAGGCCAGGAGCATGACCTCGCCGCAGCAGGTCGGCCAGCCGTCCCGGACGTACCGCAGGGCGTCGCCCAGGCCGCACACGACGGCCCGGCCGCAGACCCCGCAGCGGAGGATGTCGGCGACCGCGGTCAGTTCGGCGTCCATCGCACTCCGTGGGAACGATGCGGGCGGCCACGTCGTGCCACGGGTGCAGGCAACGTGCCAGCCGTGGCAGGAAAGAGGGGACGTTCATCTTTTGATAAGTGGAAATGATGGATGTGCCCCGTTTCTTGATCCCCCTTCCCTGAAGGTTCGTGGCCGACACGATCCCGCTAACCGACGGGGCGGGACCCGCGCGGGCCCCGCCCCCCCTCTGCTTTTCCGCCTGCCGACCGCCCCTCCTCGGTCACCGTCAGCGAACCACGTCCGGCCGCTTGATGACGCATTTGTAACGAAAGTCGTGTCCGCAATCGGCCAAAAATTTCAATTCAGGAAGTAGAGCCCTTCTCTCCGCCCGCCGCCCGTCCGGCCGGGTCTCGCCCCGCCCACCGGAACCGACGCCCCGGCTTCCGCTTGCGCCGCGGCCCGCGAAAGGAGTTCGTCTGATGCCACCGACCGCCGACCCGGCTTCCGTCGTCCGCAACCACGACCGATCGGCCCAGTCGCCGGACCGTTTCGAGGTCACCGCACGCGGCACTCCGCTGGCCCGCGAGTTGGCCGGCCCACCGGCGGCCGACGCCGTTCCCGCCGATACGCGGAACAAGCCGTCCTGGGACGCCGACCGCCGCCAGCTGAGCGGGCGCGGCTTGCTGGTGAAGTGGTTCCGCAGGCCGGCCCCGAACCAGTGGCTGGTGCTGGCCGCGTTCCAGGAGGACGGCTGGCCGCCGCGGATCGACGACCCGCTGCCCCCGTCCGCCGGCAAGGACCGGTCCGCCCGCATGCGGCAGGCGGTCGAGGGGCTGAACGGCTGCCAGGCCAACCCGCTGATCCGGTTCCTGTCCGACGGCACCGGGACCGGCATCCTGTGGGAGTGGGCGGACGCCAACGACAAATGACCCCCGACGGATCGCCTACGGATCCCCGACGGATCCCCGACGGATCACCGGTGGACGCCGCCGGCGGAAGCGGCCATGATGCCCCGGTTGCGAGTTGCCACGGAGGCGGACCCGCGTCTCGCCGTGAGACCCGGACATGTGCCGCCGGCCGTGCATCCGCCTCTGGTCCTTCCTCCCGCGGCCGTCCGGGTTGCTGGTGTACCGGGGACCGCTGTCATCGCGGCCGGGGTCGTGCTACCATAGCGCCGTCACGTTTTTCGGAGGGCCGGCCCATGCCGCGACCCCGCCGTGCCGCGTTCAGCCTGATCGAGCTGTTGGTGGTGATCGCCATCATCGCGGTCCTCATCGGCCTGCTCCTGCCCGCGGTCCAGAAGGTCCGCGAGGCGGCGGCGCGGTCGAAGTGCATGAACAACCTCAAGCAGATCGGGCTGGCCTGCCACAACTACGAGACGGCCAACGGCTGCCTGCCGCCCAACGGGTCGTGGCAGACCAAGCTGTCGCCGACCCCGTTTGCCGGCTTTCCCTATTCGGTGCACGCCCGCATCCTGCCGTACGTCGAGCAGGCCAACCTCTACCAGCAAGTGGACTTGAACATCTCGACGGCCAGCCAGCCGGCCGTGGTCGCTCAGAGGATCGCCATCTACTTCTGCCCGAGCGACCAGAACGACCGGCTGAGCGCGGCCAACCCGCCGACCTACCCGACCACCTACGGGGCCGGCGCAGGCGACTGGTTCACCGAGAACTCAAATACTGCTCAGTTCGGCAACGGGGCCTTCCCAGGCGTCTCCTGGCCGAGCCAACAAGGCATCAAGCTGCTGGACGTCACGGACGGGACGAGTACGACCGTCGGGTTCGCCGAGGTCAAAGCCCTCGCGCCGCTTCTGGGCCGTGCCACCAGCTTGCCGCAATCGACGCCGCCGCCGGCCACGCCCGCCGACCTGCTCGCTCTGGGCGGGACATTATCAGCAGCCGGTGGCCACATCAGTTGGGCCGAAGGCTTTGTGCCCCAAGCAGGGTTGACCTTCGTCTTCCCGCCGAACACGGTCGTCCCGTACGTCAACCCATCCGACGGCCAGACCCACGACGTGGACTGGACGGGAGGCGCGCCCATCGCACATGTGGCCGCCACGGCTCGGAGCTACCACGCCGGCGGGGTCAACGCCCTCTTCATGGACGGTTCGGTCCGGTTTATCGCCAACTCGATCCCGCAGGCGACCTGGCGTGCCTTAGGCACCCGCAACGGCGGCGAGCCGGTCGGCGACTTCTGATCGGCCGTCCTCTTCATCTCGGCACGTTTTCACAGCCATTCGCATCGCACCGCGCCCGGCGATCCATCGGCGGCGCGGCCCCCAGCCTTTTTCCCAAGTCGCAGACAGCGTGGCCCCGCCGTGGGGCCGCCTTTGTTTCTTCGCCCGTGCCCCTGCTCCAAGGAGAGGTCCCATGTACCGTTCGCGTCGCTGCTGGGTCGGCACGTGGTTCGCCCGGTGGCTCGCCCCCGCCCGCACCGTCCGTCGTGACTCGACCCGCCTACGGCTGCTGCCGCTGGAGGACCGCACCGTCCCCAGCACGTACACGGTGACCGGCACCGGCGACACCGGCACCGGCACCGGCACCGCCGGCGACCTGCGGTACTGCCTGACCCAGGCCAATTCCAACTCGGGGGCCGACACCATCCAGTTCAGCAGCACGACGGCCGGCGGGGCGACCAACTTCCACGACGGCTCCGCGCACACCATCACCCTCACGTCCGCCCTGCCGACGATCACGGGTGCCGTCACCGTCACCGGGGCGGGGGCGGCCCTGACGATCATCAACGCCAACGCCGTCGGCCGCGTGTTCGACATCCAGGACACCGGTTCCGTGGCGTTTGCCGTGACGTTCGCGGGGCTGACGATGAAGGGCGGGTCGGCCGGCGGCGCCGGCGGCGGCATCCGGTTCCAAGGCTCGACGACCGCCGACGACACGCTGACGATCCAGAACTCGACCATCAGCGGCAACGCGGCCGGCGGCGGCCCGGACGCCGCCGGCGGGGGCGTCTATTTCGACGGCGGCGGCAACTCCGGCGACGCGCTGTCGATCACCGGCAGCACCGTCACCGGCAACGTCGCCCTTGCCGCGACCGACGGCGGCGGGGTCGGCGGCAAGGCGTTCGGCGGCGGCGTCTGCGCGATCAACGCCTCCGTGACCGTGTCGAACTCGACGGTCGAGTACAACCGGGCGCAGGGCGGCGTGTCGCACGCTGCCCCACACGACGCCACCTCCGCGGCCGCCTACGGCGGCGGGCTGTACGTCAACGGGGCGACGACCCTGACCGTGACCGGCAGCACGCTCAGCGGCAACACGGCGGCCGGCGGGGACGGGACCGCGGACGGTGGCGTCGGCGGCAAGGCGTTCGGCGGGAGCATGTACGTCACGAACGCTTACGCGGCCGTGTCGAACTCGGTCGTCACCTACAACTTTGCGCGGGGCGGCGACACGAAAGCGCTCCCATACGACGGTTCCGGCGTGTTCGCCCACGGCGGCGGCGTGGACGCCGAGGGCGAAGTGTCTCTGACCGTGACCGGCGGCACGATCGCCCACAACACGGCGCAGGGCGGCCAGGTCGTGGTGACCGACACGCTCCCCGAGTTCAGCACGCTCCACGCCGGCCCCGGCGACGGCGGCGGCCTGTTCTTTCACTCGACCCTCGGCGACACCGAGTCGAGCACCCTGCTGTTCAGCATGACGGCCGCCGAGGTGGACACTAACTTGGCCGTTGGTGGCGCCATGTCTGACGACTTCGACACCGCCGACATCTTCGGCGGCCCCGGAGTCGGTGGCGGCATGGACGTGGTCACGACCGAGGGCCAGGCCGGCGCCATCACGGCCCAGGGCCAGGCGCTGGACAGCACCTTTGCCGGCAACGTCGCCCAGGGCGGCACCGCGATCGTCCGCAACATCGACATCAACGGCGTCACCACCAGCACCGCCACCGGCGGCAACGCCTTCGCCGGCGGGGCCGCCGTGGCCCGGCTGATCAACAGCACCCTCTACGCCAACACCGCCGCGGGCGGCCATGCGGAGGCGTACCGGTTGGACCCCGAGCCGGACACACCAGACCCGCTGAGCGCCCACGGCGGCACGGCGGGCGGCGGCGGGTTCGGCCCGGGGTTCGGCGCCCCGTACGGCTACCTGTTCGACTACACCGGCGCGGACTACACGATCGCCCACGGCACGATCGTCGGCAACGCGGCCGTGCGCGGCACGAGCTTCGACACCCCCGACGCCCTGTCCTTCGCCGGCGGCGTGGACGACGGCGACCCGGACGTCAATTACGGCACCTCTCCGCCGTCCATGGTGTACGACACCAACGTCGGCCTCTACAGCACGATCGTGGCCGGGAACACCGCCACGGCGGCGGGCGTGGAGCCCACCCCCGACATCGTCGGCGGCTTCTCCGACGGCCACAACCTGATCGGGTACTATAGTGGCCACTCGGCCCCGAACTTCCCGCAAGGCCCGTTCGTCAGCAGCCAGTATCCTGACCCGAACGGCTTCGGCGACATCGTCGGCCCGGATAACGTCGGCAACCCGCTCGACCCGGGGCTGAGCACCTTCGGCTATCATGGCGGCCTCACCCAGACGCTGGTGCCGCAGTCCGGCGGCCTGGCGCTGGACAACGGCGAGGACGCCAACCTCGGCGGCGCGATCTCGTCCCTGACCTACGACCAGCGAGAGGCGCCGTTCCTCCGCACCATCGACCAGACGAATTCGGGGTCGGAGAACTACTCCGACGGCACCGACGTGGGGGCCGCAGAGGGCGGCGCCGGCGTCGTCTACGCCGACCGCCGCTGGGCCACTCTGACGAGCGGGGACGCCATCACCGACGCCGACCCGGTCGCCACCGGCGACCAGCCGGCCGTCTTCGGCTACAACGCCTTCGCCACCGTCACCGACGCCATCACCGCGGCCGAGACCCTGTTCGCCAGCAACCCGGCCGGCGGCGAGGTGATCGTCAACGGCTACGACGGGAGCACCAGCGGGACCGGCGTGTTCAGCGAGAACGTCGATGACGACATCGCCACCCCGGTCATCCTCCAGTACGGGGCGATCTCGGTCACGTCGCTGACGATCGAGTCGGGGGCGGCGGTGGAGGTCACCGCCACGCTGGGGGCGACCGCCGGCGCCGGCATCGCGGTGAGCGTGGGCGGGCTGACGTCGTACGGGGCGCTCACCCTCGACCCCGGGTCGTCGAGCACGCCGACGACGCTGACGAACACCGGGTCGTCGCAGATGTACTTCGGCGACGGCAGCGTGACGAAGATCGCCTCCGTGGCCACGGCCGGCCTGTACGCCGCCTGGCTGGACCTGCACGGGCATGACGCCTTCGTCACCGGCACGGCGTCCCCGAACCCCGGGGCGCTGTTCGTCAACAACGGCGTCGTGTACGACTCGACCAACAGCACCTCGCCCGCGCCGGAGCTGATCGCCGACCATCACGCCCGGATCAAGGGGGCCGGGACGTACGGGGTCAGTGTCGTCACCCAGAACGGGGCCGTCTTCCAGGCCGGCAACAGTCCCGGCCGCGACGCGGTCGATTCACTCGTACTCGGCCCCGGCGGCGTGTCCGACTTCGTCTTCTGCATCGACAACGCCACCGGCACGGCCGGGCCGACGCCGGACGCGGACGGCCACGTCAGCGGCTGGAGCTTGGTGAACGCCGGCGACTTCACCTGGGCGGCCGACGCCGACCACAAGCTGACCGTCAGCCTTCAGACGCTGGTCAACCCGACCACGCCTGGCAACGACGTGCCGGGCGAGATGGCGAACTTCGACCCGACGCAGTCCTACTCCTGGGCGGTCGTCCAGTGGACGGGCAGCTACACCGGGCCGACCGACGTGGCCGAGCTGAACGCGGCCACGGTGTTCGACACCAGCGGGTTCGCCAACCCGTTCACCGGGACGTTCGGCTGGAGCCTGGACACTGCGACCGGCACCCTGTCGTTGACCTACACCCCGGCCCCGTAGCCGGCGGTGCCCCGCAACGCGAACGCTGCCCCCGCTACGGCGGGGGCAGCGTTTTTCTTGTAACTGTAATTTTATACACTAAACTGGAATCGGTCCGGCTCCTCGGCCCGCGAAGCCGGTTGCGCCGGAGGTGTGCGCCCATGTCCCTCGTCGCTGCCGATCACCGCCGATGTCCCCTCCCGGGGCCGCCCCTCCGTCGGCGGTGTCGCAAAATGTCGCGTCTTGTCGCGTCAGGAAAAGATGTTTCGCGGCCCGGCGTCAGCGCCCGGCCTGAAATGTCCCAAAATGTCCCAGAATGTCCCCCCAGAAAAAGATGTTGTTTCCGACCCCGGACCGCGCGTGTCCGGAACCGTCCGCCTTCGTCCGCTCAGGAAAGGATGTTTGCGGTCCTGGCGGGCGGGACATCTCCATATAGATAGGCCCGCCGGCGCTATCCCACCGGCCGGCCCGGTGGTATCATGCCTCCGGGCACACCCTCCCACCCGTAGACCCCCAACCCCGGACCCGACCATGTGCGGCATCGCCGGTGTGCTCTACGCCGACCCGTCCCGACCGCCCGACCAGGCCGTGCTCGAAGCCATGGGCCGCGCCATCGCCCACCGCGGCCCGGACGCCGACGGCTTCCTCCGCGAGCCCGGCGTCGGCCTGGTCCACCGCCGGCTGTCGTTCATCGACCTGGCCGGCGGCGACCAGCCGATCGGCAACGAGGACGGGTCCGTCCAGGTCATCTTCAACGGCGAAATCTACAACTACCAGTCGCTCCGCGCCGCCCTGGCGGCGAAGGGCCACCGGTTCCGCACCCAGACCGACACCGAGACCATCGTCCACCTCTACGAAGACGAGGGCGAGCGGCTGGTCGAGCGGCTGCGGGGCATGTTCACGTTCGCCCTCTGGGACCGGCCCCGCCGCCGGCTGCTCCTGGCCCGCGACCGGCTCGGCATCAAGCCGCTGTACCTGTACCGCGACGGCGAGAAGCTGCTGTTCGCCTCCGAGCTAAAGGCGATCCTGGCCCGCCCCGGCGTCCGCCGCGACATCGACCCGGCCGCCCTGGACGACTACCTCGCCTACGGCATGGTGCCCGGCACCCGGTCGATCTTCCGCGGCGTCGAGAAGCTGCTGCCGGCCCACACGCTGCTCGTCGGTGCCGACCGCTGGGACGCCGCCCCCCGCCGGTACTGGCAGCTCCACTTCGACCCGGACCCGCGGCCGACGGCCCAGGAGTGGCAGGAGGCGGTCCGGGCGAAGGTGGCCGAGGCCGTCCGGCTGCACCTGATCGCCGACGTGCCGGTCGGGGCGTTCCTCAGCGGCGGGCTGGATTCGAGCGTGGTCGTGGGGCTGGCGGCCGAGTCCGTGGTCCGTGGTCCGTCGTCCGTGGC
>DASXAN010001297.1:0-3616 GCA_036406755.1 Gemmataceae bacterium | reverse complement strand
GATCGGCCCGCCGGAGCCGTTCACCCCGCCGGCGAACGTCCCCAGTGTGTACTGCACTTGGCCGAAGGTCGTCTGGCTGGCGGGCAGGTTGGTCGGGACCAGGTTGATGGTGAACGAGCCGGCCGTCAGGTGCGACAGATCGAGCGCCCCGGCGCTGGCGACGGTGTCGTTGTCGGTGCCCGGGGCGGCCGGCGAGGTGGCCTGGACGTTGTGCTCGAACAGGTACGACCCGCCCGGGTTCCACGTCATGGTGCCGCTGCCGAGGGTCAGGGTGCCGATGCTATTGCCCGGAGACAGGGTGCCGCCCGGCGCAGTCGTGACCGAGCTGATGACGACGTTGCCGTTGATCGTGCCGTTGCCCCCGAGCGCGCCGGCCCCGGTCACGGCGACCGTGCCGGTGCCGGGCGCCGACCCGACCGACCCGTTGGCCAGCAGGGTGCCGGCGGAGACGCCGGCCAGGGCCGGAGCGGTCAGGTTATAGGCCCCGCCGGCGATCGTGGTCGTGCCGGCGGCGTTGCGGAGCAGGGTGCCGCCGGTCTGACTGAAGGCGACCGCGGACCGGGTGATCGTCCCGGGGTTGCGGAGGGTGCCGCCGGAGAAGTTGAAGTTGGTGACGTCCCCGACGTCGTTGTTCTGCATGTTCAGGGTGCCGTCGAGCAGGTCGACCGTCGTCGTCCGGGTGCCGGTGCCGGTGCCGCTCGTCGTGACGATCGGGCCGTTGAGCGTGACCGTGCCGGTGTTGGCGTTGGTCCCGTCGTTGGTCAGCCGGAGGGTGGCCGAAGCCGCCCCGGTGCCGCTCTGGGATGTGAGGGCGAGGGCGTTGATCGTGACGTTGCCGTTCTTCACGATCAGCGAGCCGTCGGCCGCCCCGGTGCCGCGGACGTTGCCCAGGGCGGCGGTGTTAATGATCGCGGCACTGGTCGCCCCGTCAATCGTCAGGGTGCCCGTGGCCCCGCCGGTCCCGGCGGCGTTGCCGAAGCCGAGAAGAAGAGTGCCGACGTTGGCCGTCAACCGGCCGCCGGTCAGGTCCAGGCTGGCGTTCGCGGTGAACGTGGCCGCCGTGGTGCCGATCGAGTTGTCGGCGATGGTCACGTCCGTGGCGGTGCCGTTCGGCCCGGTCAGGGTCAGCTTCCCGCCGACCGGGCGGAAGGCGACGGTCGCGCCGGTGTTGAACCCGCCGATCTTCAGGAACGGGGTGGTCATGACCGTGCTGCCCGCGGCGAGGGTGATCTGCGGGGTGGGCAGGCCGTTGCTCTCCGGGCTGGACTGGTTGTCCCCGCCGACGGCCACGACGGCGGAGGCGGTCAGACTGACCGGGGCCGTTGTGGACGTCGGCAGGAGCAGCGCCCCGGTGGCGGCCCCGGTCCCGGTCTGGCTGGTGGACCGGCCGACGTGGATGTTGGTCGCTGTCATGGTGACCGCCGTCGCGTCGGCCAAGTCGAGGGTGCCGTTGGAGTTGTTCCCGGTTGCCGACCCGTTGCGGAAACCGATGTAAATGAACCCGGGGTTGGTGGCGAGGGTGGCACCCGAATTGGCGACGAATGCCGCCGGGGCGGTTGGGGTGCCGACCTTCAACACGCCGGTCGCCGGGCCCGAGGTGGTATTCGTCTCGGCGATGATGATCCCCATCTGGGCGGTGAAGTCGGTCGTCACCGTCAGGTTGCCGCGGACGATGCCGCGCGGGTTGCCGACGTTCGCCGAAGTGAACATGGTGACGCCGTTCGTCCCGGTGATGGTGATGTCGCCGGTGATCGGCGTGTTGCCGGGGATGAAGATCAGCCCCTCGGCCCCGCCGAAGGCGATGGTGCCTGGGCCGGCCAGGGCCGGGCTGGTGGCCGGCGACGCGCTGGACAGGTACAGGCCGGCCGTGCCGGAGCCGTTGCCCAGGGTCAGGGTGTTGCCGTTCAGGTTCAGCGGCTGGGTGGTTTTCAGGCCGAACGCCTGGGCCGGCCCGGCCAGGGTGGCGGCGACCGTCTGGTTGACCACGTCGGTGGCGGCGGCGGTGGTGATGTCGGTGCTGGTGTAGGTGGCGATCTTGAACCCGTCGGTCGGGTTGTACGTCAGGAAGTCGGCGGCGATGGTGCCGCCACTGGACAGGATGCTGTTGAAGTAGGCTGGGGCGTAGGTGTTCGGGTTGGTCCCGCCGGGGGAGACGGTCGGCACGCCACCGTTGACGAACACCCGCTCGGTCCCGGTGGCGGCCGAGCCGATGGCAGTGGTGGTGGCGATCGACAGCACCCCCCGGCCGGACCGGACCAGCGAGCTCGACGCGGCCGCAGGGTCGCCGATGGTCATGGTCAGCGTATTGGTGCCTTGGTTGCGGTTAAAGATCAGGTTCGACCCGGCGGCGAACGTCAACGTGCCGCCCGGGCCGCTCGCGGCCGTCAGGTTCACCGCCCCGACGCCGGTGGCCAAGGACGCCCGCAGGCTGCTGTCGTCGAAGACGATCGAGCCGGTGCCGAACGGGGTGCCGCCGGTGGTCAGGCCGCTGGAGTTGATTCGGCCGCCGCCGGTGACGGTGAGGACGTGGGAGAAGGCGTTGGCCGGGTTGTTGAACAGCAGGTCGCCAATGCCGGTCTTGACCAGAGTGCCGGACCCGAGGACCTGGGCGTTGATCGTGGCCGTGACCGCGTTGGTGATCGTGGCCGCCGACGTCAGGGTGAGCGGGCCGTTGCCGGTCCCGACGGCACCGATCGTGTAGCCGGAGGTGTTAAACGTCAGCCCGCCGGCGGTGACGCCGGCGGGGTCAATCGCCACCGCCCCGGCGGTGCCGCCGAAGACGGCGGTGGTGGCGTTGTTCGGCCAGGGCACGTCGGCCGTGCCGTTGGACCAGTTGAACGGCGGAGTGACGGCGTCCGCGGTCCAGGTGCCGGCCCCGCCGGCCGGCGAGGCCGGCACATGCGTCGGATCCCAGGTGAGCGTCTGGGCCGGCAGGGCCGGGGCCAGGGCGAGCAGGACAAGCGCGGCGAGCACGGGGCGGCGGGAGAGTCGGGCCATGGAATCACCTGACGGCGTGCCAACCGGTCGGGCCGGCGGGGTTCGGCGGGCGCGGCCGCACCCGTGCGGCCCCGCGTCAAGGGGTTACCGAGGTGAGGGAGATGATACGGACCGCCCGCACGGGCGGCGACCGTCAGTGGGAGTCGAGGTCGAAGTTTGCCGAGTCGGTCCCGCCCGGCGGGACGGTGAACGTGAGGGTGGTGTTCGTGTTGTACTTGGCCGGCACCCGCTCCTTCCGCCGCGTGGCCACGTCCCCGGTATCATCCGCCAGGTCGGCCGTCGAGATGCGGACGCGGTGCTCGCCGACCACGGCCCCCACCGTCCGGCCGTCGGTGCCGATGATCTTCAGGGCGAAATGCCCCTGGTCGTCGGTCACGGCCATCGACCCCGGCCCGGCGGCTTCGATCCTGCCCGGCGGGGCGGCCGGGTTGAACGCGACCAGGGCATTGGCCAGCGGCTTGCCGTCGAGCCGTACCGTGCCGGAGACGGGGACGATTTTCGGCCCGCCGCTACAGCCGGCCAACCCGGCCAGCAGGCCGATCAGGATGAATCGCAGGCGCATGGCGGGCCGGCTCCGCGGCGGTCAAAAGTTCGGCAGGACCTCGCCGCCGGCGATCGT
>DASXAN010001296.1:0-3665 GCA_036406755.1 Gemmataceae bacterium | reverse complement strand
GCTCGGCGTGATCCGCAGCATCTTGCCGAGCATCACGGACAGGTTCTGCGCGTTCTGCATCGGGTCGTTGCCGCTGCCGCCGTCGCCGGTGTCGACGTACAGGTTGTTGTCCGGGCCGAACCCGATCCAGCCGGCGTTGTGGTTGGTCTGGCCGGCGACGTTGCGGGCGAACGTCAGGACGTTCACCCGGCTGTTGGCGACGATCGACCCGCCGGAGACGCTGAACCGGTCCACCCGCGTCTCGCCCTGGGTGGTGCCGTTGTTGCCGGTGTAGTCCACGTAGACGAACCCGTTGCCGTTGGCGAAGCCCGGGCCGAACGCCATGCCGAGCAGCCCCTGCTCACCGGCGGTCAGCATCGTGCCGCCGCCGGTGGCGGTCAGCTGGGCCGGCAGGTCCAGGAACGTCGTCCCGGGCGTGCCGACGCCGCCGGAGGCGTTCAGCGTGCGGACCGTGCCGGTCTTCTCGACCACGTAGAGCAGGTTCGGGTTGGCGGACCCGGGTGCGGCGGTGAGGAACAGCGGCTGGTTGAAGCCGTTGCCGACCTGGGTGAGGGCGATCTGGGCGGGGGCGGGCGCGACTGCAAGGGCGGCGGCGAGCGGGGCGAAGAGGAACCGGCGGGGGTGAGGCACGGGGGAGCCCTTTCCCAAGGTGGCCGGGCGCTCCCTCTGTTCTAGCAGACCGCCGGCCGCGCCTACACCCCGGCCGGCGGACAATTTTTTCGCACTGTGAGCGGCCTCACCGACCCCCGACCGGGGCCGCGGTATCCTCACCACCGTCCGGTTATCTCCGGCCGGGCCGCCCGCGATTGCGGGGGCCGGCCGCCGCGGTCCGCCGCGGTTCGTGGGCAGGCCCGGGACGACCCGTCTGCGAGTCCCTGGGTCAACTCCCGGGCCCTGCCCCACGTCATCGCCGCGGAGGTGCGGACCGGAACGGATTGTTGCGGGACCCTCTCCCCCGCGACCCACCTCGGCCCCCGGGTCCCGACCCGGGACGGGGGCCGGGGGAGAGGCCCCCCGCGGCGACTTGCGGACGACTGCCAACTCGGGGCCGCGCTCGCCGACCGGCCGATCACGCCCGAGTTGTTCCACCCCGGTCCGGCCGGGCACCGGCGCGTGCGGCTGCGCACGCCGCCGGCGTGGCGGTGCGTGGACTGCCACGGCCCGGCCGGCCGGTTCGACCGCGCCCGACTCGTCACGCTGAACTCGTACGAGCGGTTCCGGGACGTGTCCGCCGCGGCGGCCGGGGTCGGGTTGGCCCCGGCCGGGGTGGCGGCCGTCGGCGTGAGAGTGACCGACCCGCGTCTCCAGCCGGAGAGGGGAACCAGCCGTGTACGGGGGCGATCCGCGGAACGGGGCGATTTACGGGAACGGCGTTGTCAGCCGGCCGGCCGCCAGGTACGCTGGAACGGTGGCCCGGGCGACCCGCCGGGCGCCTCCGACGGACGGCGGCCGGCCCGGGGCCTCCATGAGCGAGACGATCTGGTTCCTGAAGCGGTGCCCGCTGTTCGAGCGGCTCTCCCCGGCGGAGGGCCAGCGGCTGGAAGCCCACGCCCTGGCCCGGACGTTCGCCCGCCGCCAGATCATCTACTTCCCCGACGAGCCGGGGCGGACCGTCCTGCTGCTGGCCCGCGGGCGGGTCAAGATCAAGGCCGTCACCCCGGACGGGCGGGAGACGATCTTCGCGTTCATCGAGGCCGGCGAGGTGTTCGGCGAGCTGGCCCTGGTGGACGCCCAGCCGCGGCACGAGTACGCCGAGGCGGTCGAGGAGTCGCTGGTGCTGGCCCTGCCGCGGGAGGACGTGCTCTGGCTGATGGAGCGGCGGCCGGCCGTGGCGTTGCACGTCACCAAGCTGCTCGGCTTCCGCCGCCGGCGGATCGAGAACCGGCTGCGGAACATCCTCTTCCGGTCCACCCGGGAGCGGACGGTGGCGCTGCTGCTGGAGCTGCTGGAGACGCACGGCCAGCCGGTGGCCGGCGGGTGGGAGATCCGCCTGCGGCTGTCGCACCAGGAGTTGGCCAACCTGATCGGGGCGACGCGGGAGTCGGTGACGTTGGCCCTGGGCCGGCTCCAGCGGGAGGGGCTGATCGCCATCCACCGCCGGCTGATCCGGGTGCGCGACCGGGCCAAGTTGGCGGCGGCGGCGGACGAGAGTCTCGGGCCGGAACCGGCCCGGCGGACCGGGTGGGGGGACGACCGATGAGCGCACCGTCCCGGAATGGCTGGACCCGCTGCCCGCCCGGCACGTTCCGGCGGCTGGCGGTGAACCTGGCGGCCCGCCGCACCCGCCAGCTGTGGCTGGCCGGCCTCGGCTGGGCCGCGGCCGCGCTGGTGGCCGCCGCCGTCACCTGGCAGGCGGCCGACGCCGTCGTCCACCATTACTCCGGCGGCTCGGCCGGCGGGTCGGGCTGCGGGGCGACCCCGTGCGGCACGTCGGGCCCGTGCCCGACGCCGGCGACTCAGCCCGCCGCGAAGTGACCGCCGGCCGCCCCCCGTTGCAACACACTCATGACGTGCCGGGCGATCGTCCCCTCCTCGTCGGTCGGCACCACCCACGCCGCCACCCGTGATGCCGCCGCCGACACCCGCGGCCCGCCGGCGGCGTTGGCCGCCTCGTCCGGCTCGACGCCCAGCCACCGCAGCCCCGCCAGCACCTGCCGCCGCACCTCGACCGCGTGCTCGCCGATGCCGCCGGTGAACACGACGCCGTCCGCCCCGCCGAGCGCCGCCGCCAGCGCCCCGACCGCCATCGCCACGCGGTAGACGAAGTACTCGACCGCCTCCCGCGCCTCGGGCTTGTCGCTCGCCAACAGGTCGCGCATGTCCGACCCGACGCCGGACAACCCCAACAGGCCCGACCGCTTGTAGAGCAACTCCCCGACTTGTTCGACCGTCATCCGCCGCTCGCGAAACAGGTACAGGAGCACGCCGGGGTCGATCTGGCCGCAGCGGGTGCCCATCGGCACGCCGTCCAGGGCGGAAAAGCCCATCGTGCACTCGACGCTCCGGCCGCCGCGGATCGCGCACAGGCTCGCCCCGTTGCCCAGGTGGGCGACGATTACCCGGCCGGCGGCGAGCTCGGGGGCGAGCCGGCCGAGCGAGTGGACGATCGACTCGTACGACAGGCCGTGGTACCCGTACCGCCGGACGCCGGCCGCGTGGTACTCCCGCGGCAGGGCGTACGTGTCGGCGACCCACGGGTGCCCGCAGTGGAAGGACGTGTCGAAGCACGCCACCTGGACCGCGTCCGGGAACGCCCGGGTGGCCGCGTCGATCCCCTTAAGGTTGGCCGGAAGGTGCAGCGGGGCGAGCGGGGCCAGGGCTTCGAGCTCGGCCCGGGCGGCGGCGTCGAGGACGACCGGGCCGGTGAACCGGGTGCCGCCGTGGACGACGCGGTGGCCGACGGCGGCCGGCTCCCAATCCGGCCGGCCGGCGCGGAGCCGGGCGACGGTGGCGGCCAGGGCGGCGGCGTGGTCCGCAGCCTGTCCGTGCGGCGTGCCGATGCCGTCCACCTGCCCGGCGTCGCCGCGGACCGGGCCGTCCGCGCCGGCGGCGAAGACGGCGTATTTCAGGCTCGACGAGCCGGTGTTGATGACGAGGATGTCGCCGGTCATCGGCTGGCCCTCTATCTCGGCCGGGGGGGCGAGGCTCCTGCCGAGCCGCGTGAC
>DASXAN010001295.1:0-2961 GCA_036406755.1 Gemmataceae bacterium | reverse complement strand
CGCGGCCGCGGCCGGCGGCGGCTTGGGCAGGTCCAGCTTCACCGTCCGCGGCGCGGCCGGGGCCCCGGGCCGGCCGGCGGTCGCCGCCAGCGCCGATTCGGCCTGCACACGCTTGGCGGCCACCTGCCGCGTCTCCCGCGCCGTCTGGGCCGCGGCCTGCTGCTGCTGCGGGGTGATTTTCGTCAGGTTGACGACGCTCTTATCGACGTTCGTCACCGGGGCCACCATCGTCACGTTCTTGACGTTGTTGACCGTCGTGTTGTTGTTGATGACCGTGGTGTTCTTCGTGATGTTGTTGACGACCACGGTCTGCTGCACCAGCGTCCGCGGCGGCCGCCGGTCCGGGTAGCGGGCCCGCTCGACGTACAGGTTGTTCACCTGCAGCGCCCAGCTCGGGCCGTTGGCGTGGCGGTAGTAGGCGAACAGCGGGTCGTACCGGTACGGGTACGGGTCGCGTGCCCCGAAGCCGATCGAGATGCTGAACCAGCTCCGGTAGCCGAGGGCGGTGTACCGCGCCTCGAAGTAGTCGCCGAAGTAGTAGCCGCCGCCCGGCCGGACGAACAGCGCGCCGTAGAGGGCGTCGTCGTAGACGACGTACCGCGGCGTGTAGACGAACCCCGGCCGGCGGTAGACGACGGCGCTGAAGTAGACCGGCGTGAACAACACGCCCCGCTGGCGGAGCGGGTAGTCCCAGTACCCGTCCACGAAGATGCACCCGTACGGCGTCCAGACGTAGTGGGCCGGGACGTACACCCAGCCGGGTCGGTAGGCGTACCAGAAGCCGGGCCGCCAGACGTAGCGGGTCTCGTGGTACACCCAGTTGCCCGGGGCGTAGACGTAGTCGGGGCCGGGCTGCGGCGGCGGGGCGGCCTCGATCGGGGCCGGCGGCGGCGGCAGGTATTGCAAATCCGCCTGGGTCACCGCCGAGTTCCAGAACCCGCCCGTCCACTGCCACTGGCCGTTGCCGACGTCCCGCCAGGCGCCGGGCACCCACGTGCGATCAGGCGGCGGCACCCGCCAGAACCCGCTCACCCACAGGAAGTCCTGCTTGTCGTCGTCCCAGGCCCAGTAGCCGGGGATCCACTGAACGTTGTCGCCGGCCGGCTTTTCGTCCGGCGGCAGCTCCTCGATCGGGTCGGGCGGCTGCTTGGGGGCGAGCAGGCCGGGGGCCGGCTGCGTCGTGACGGCGTTGGCATACGCCTCATGGACCGGGCCGCGGGTCAGCACTTCGGTGCCGTCGGGCGGCGGGGGATCCTGGGCGCGGATGGCGGTCGGAGTCAATGCGAGCGCGGCGAGCAGGGCCAGGGGCAAGCGGGAGAATCGCATGGCGGCCTCGGCGGTCGGGGGTGGAATCGGCGGGTCGTCCCTGCACCGGGGAGACGGCGCGAGGATCGCAACTTGCGCGGCGGCGGGGTTCGTGCCGCCGCGCAAGGCCGCCTATACCAGACCACAACCGCCGAGGGCAACAGGGACTTGGGATCGCTTGCGGCGTGGCGCGAACCGCCACGCCGCAAGCGGAAATGCAGACTACCACCGATACTCCATGCCGACGTTGATGCCTTGCGCCCAGAAATCGCTCTCGTTGAACCGGGCGGCCGGCCGCGGCGGGAACACCGGGGCCACGGCGGTGCCCGGCCGGACGAACGCCGGCACACGGGTCACGTCGATGACCGTGTCAATCTGGTCGCCGGGGCGGATCACGTTCGACCAGTACAGGAAGTTGTAGCCGACGAACGCCCGCAGGCTGTCGGTCACCTGATAGCCGAGGTTCAGGCCGACCTCGGGCACGACGGAGAACACGTCCCGGCTGCGGCGGCCGATGTTCGAGTCCAGCGCCAGCAGGCCGCCGAGGAACAATTCGGGGGCTCCGCCCGGCGGGGTCCGCACCTGGCCGCCCTCGATGGTCGAGCGCTCGTGAGTCCAGCCCAGGGCGACGGTGGTCCGCAGGTCGGCGGTCCACCGGCCGCGGCGGGCCTGAATGACCGTGCCGAGCTGGCCGCCGTAGAACTCGTTCTCGGTGGCGAACCGGTCGGTGATGACGACGTGCGTGCCCGGCGGGTTGCCGACGGCGTCGGTGGTCAGCAGTGTGTAGTCTTCGGTGATCGTCAGTGCCTCGTCGAGGTTCAGGTAGCGGAATCCGGCGAGCAGGTCGGCCCGGACGCCGCCGTTGCAGTCCTGGCGGCACCAGATGTTGTCGCGGTAATTCGTCTCCGCGCCCCAGAACCGGCTCTTCTGCTCGGCGCTGAAGGTGCCCGTGCTGACACCCGGCCCGGTGACCTGCTCGACGAACGGGCCGGGCAGCACGACCGGCGGGGCGACCAGCGTGTTCGGGGCGAAGAACGGGCGGAACAGGGCCAGGTCGCTGCCGTCGGGCAACCGCGAGTTGATGGCGAACCGGCTGGTCCGCTCGCCGGTGAAGAAGTACCGGCTGTCGAACCCGTAGGAGGCGCAGTCGTCGAGCCAGTAGACGAGCCCGAACCGGCCGCCGTAGCGGGTCGAGTCGTCGAGGTCGCCGCCGCCGAGCAGGACGGTCGCCCCGGGCAGCGTCCCCGGCAGGCCGTTGGCCCCCAGCGGCGGGGACGTGGTCAGTAGCGGCGGGACCTGAGCGCCCTTGGTCCACCAGACCAGGAACTCGGCCGAAACCTCGAGCCGCGGCGCCCGGCCGCTGGCCTGAGCGGCCGGCATCGGGTCGCCGGACATGACCACGCCGTCGCTGCCGATCATTTGCGGCACAGGCTGGGCAAACACCGGGCCGTTCACACTCGGCGGCAACTGGCCGACGGCCGGCGGGTTCCCCTTCGGCGATGGCAGCACCTCGTCGGGCGCCTGTCCACGGGCGCGGACCCAGACGGGGCCGGTCGCGGCCACCGGCGCGACCGCGACGGCGGCGGGTGCCGGGGCGGGCTGCGGCGCCGCGGCGGGCCGTTGGCCGGGGGCGCGGGCGGCCCGCCACACCACGTC
>DASXAN010001294.1:0-12445 GCA_036406755.1 Gemmataceae bacterium | reverse complement strand
GACGCCCGTGAAGTCGGTGGTCGATTGGTTGACGATGAGGGTGTTCGCGGGCGTGCCGGGATTGACCCGGACGTCGAAGCTGATCGTCGTCGATGCGCCGATGGCGAGCGTCCCCCCGGCCGTGGCGCTGGCCCCGACGCCCAGGCGGAAGACGACTTCATCGGCGGCGGCGTTGAACTCGGCCTGGTCGTCGCCGGCGGCGTCCGTCATCGAGCCGGCGTTGGCCCCGGAGACGATCCGGAGCGACCCCGGGACGTAGGTGGCGTCGGCGGGGATGGGGTCGGTGAGCACGACGTTGCCCGCGGGGTCCAGGCCGGTGTTTGTCACATTGACGGTGTACCGCAGGACGTTGCCGGCCGCGACGGCATGGCGGTCGCCGCCGCTGGTGACGTCGGTGACGCTCTTGGTGTTCACCAGGTTCGGGGCGTACAGGGGGATGGACGTGGTCACCACGCCGGGGAAGTAGGTGTCTCCGGTGGTGGTCAGCGTCACCGTGGCGCTGGTGGCGCCGTTCGGGATGACGCTGGTGGGGGCCTGGACGATCTTGGCGTCGAAGCCCAGTTGGTTGACGAAATTCGGGTTCTTGTTCGTGTACCGGACGCCCAGGTTCGAGATGCCGGAGTTGAAGAAGTTGGTCGCCGGGGTCACGGCGTCGCTGAGCGTCACGTTGTTGAGCCGCATGCTGTCGCCGGTGATGCCCAGGTCGCCCTCGTAGGCGACGACGCCGACGTGGACATCGACGGGCCCCGACGGCGGCGCCGTGAAGCCGCTGACGGTGATGTTCACGTTTTGGTTTCCGGCGGCCTGGACCACCCCGTAGCCGTCGAAGACGGTCAGGTTCCGCGGCTGCTGGCCGGGCGCCTCGAAGGCGACGACCAGCGACCAGCCGGCGTAGAAGCCATTCCGGACGGGGCTGGTGAGGTCCGCCTGGACATCGGCCACGGTGTACGTCCCGTTGCCGGCCGCCTTCACGAAGGAGGTGACGTCGGCAAAGCCCTGGTAGTTGGGGCCGGGCGGGTTCGGCGCCGGGCTGACGCCGGTGGTGTTGCCGATTTCGGTGCCGCTGATGGTGGCGTACCCGCTCGCCGTGGGCGTCCTGAAGAGGACCCGGTTGCGCAGCGGCGAAGGGGAATTGGCGCCCCAGTACAGGCCGGCGAACAGAACGGTGGCGCCGGCGGGCAGGATCAACGACGACTGGCTGGAGTTGAAGGTCGTGGGGTCGTTGTCCACGTCCACGTAGCCCATGACCCAGGCGTCGTTGTTGTTGAGGTTTTGGCCGCCGACGGTGCCCGCCGTGCCGTTCTGGGCGGCGATCACCTGCGCCTGCGTGCGGCCTGGGTTGCGGACCGTCGTCGCCGTCTCCAGCGCGTTGCCGACGATGGCGATGTCCCCGGTGGTGTTGATGCGGAACCGGGGTGTGAACGGGGTGACGATGGCCGGCGTGATGCGGCCTTCGAGCCGTTCGAGGCACAGCGGCGGCCGGTCGAAAAGAGACTTCTTGACCGCCCGGCGCGGGCGCCGACCGGGCGCAACCCACCGGCAGCCGAACCAGTTCCTCGGGGCGGGCCCGACCGATAATGCGGTGGACATGATCCTCTCCCCGGCGAGGAAGCTGTGGTCGCAGAATCCCACGCGGCGCCTCAGGGCGCTGAAGTGCGGGGCGAACGGGATGATCACGACCGGCGCGATCCGCCCTTCGAGCCGGCCCGGCGTTCGGGCGGCTCGGGGTCGTCAGTCGGCACGGTCGGAGGCGGCGTCAGGCGGGTGGTCACGGCGGGCGGAAAGGGGACGGTCGCTCATGATCCACCCGGGTGCGAGCGCGAGGAGGCAACGAGCGTCGAGGCGGAGTCAATCCGGTAAACTGGGCGGGCGTTGCTGGCGATGGCGGGCTTTCAGGGCCAGCAGACTTGAGTTTAGACGGTTTGCGAAGCCGCTGTCAACCAAGTAGGCTGGGCGGTCTGGTGAGAGACGCCGACCGGGGCCGTGAATCGGTCCCCCCGGCCCGAGACGCCTCATTCCGCGCCCACGGGCCCCCCCTTCTCCGCCACGGACCGCTTCATCACGAGTACCAGCAGCACCAGGAGCAGCGCCAACACGGCGAACAGCCAGAACGTGTCGAAATACGCCAGCGCCGACGCCTGCTGCTCCCGGAGGTGCTCCAAAACTTGCCCGGCCATGCGCCGCGCGTGCGCCGCGTCGCCCGTCCGGCGGACGAACAGTGACTGGGCGTGCTCGGAGAAGGAGTGCACGGCCGGCGAGAACCGGTCAAGGTGCTCGCCGAGGCGCGCGAGATGGAATTGCTCGCGCCGCTCCTGCAGCGTCTGGGCCAGCGAGGTGCCGACACTGCCGCCCTCGTTGCGCAGCAAGCTGAGCAGCCCGACGGCCGCCCCGCGCAGTTCCTTGGGGGTGTACAGGTACGCGGCGACGTTGAGCGGTGCAAAAATCATGGAGAGGCCGCCGATCAACACGACGCGCGGCCAGATGACCTGCCACGGGCTGACCTCCAGGTTCAGGTGCGCCATCCAGAAGTTCCCCGCCGCCATCAGCAGCAGCCCAGCCGCCATGAGCCAGCGAGCGTCTTTCCCGCGGCCGAGCAGGAAACCGACGACCAACATGATGAGAATGGCCACGACCCCCGACGGGGACAGCACCAGCCCCGCGTGCAGTGCGTCGTAGCCGAACAGCGCCTGGAGCAGGGCGGGCAGCGAAGTACTGCTGCCGTAGAGGATGGCGTAGGCGCAGAAAATGATGATGCAGCAGACCAGAAAATTCCGCTCGCCCAGCGGCCGAAAGTTCACGACCGGACTGGGCTGGCGACGCTCCCAGAGGACCAGGCCGGTCAGCGCCAGTCCGAACAGGACGAGCAGCGTCTGGACCCGTCCGAACGGGTCACCCAGCCAATCCCACTCCTGCCCCTTGCTGAGCATCACCTCCCAGCAGACGACGGTCGTGGCGAGCAGCCCCAGGCCGACGGCGTCGAACCGTACCGACCGCGTCCTGAGTTCTGCCCGCTGCGCCTTGAGGTAGTCCGGGTCGTCGAGCAGGGCATAACAGGCCACAAAGGCCAGGGCGCCGATCGGGACGTTGATGTAGAAGATCCAGCGCCACTCGTAGTTGTCCGTGATCCAGCCGCCCAACGTCGGCCCGAGGACCGGTGCGATCAGGGCCGCGACACCGAACAATGTCATTGCGGAGCCCTGCTTCTCGCGCGGAAAGGCGTCCAGGAGCACGGCCTGGCTGCACGGTTGCAAGCCCCCGCCGGCCAGCCCCTGGAGGACGCGGAACAGAATCAGTGCCCCCAGGCTGGTGGCCAGGCCGCAGAAGGCCGAGCTGACCGTGAACACCGCGATCGACGCCAGGAAGTAATTGCGGCGGCCGAAGCGGGCCGCCAGCCAGCCGGTGATCGGGAGGATGATGGCGTTGGCGGCCAGGTAGCTGGTGATGACCCATTCGCTGTCGGTGACCGGCGCCGACAGGCCGCCGGCGATGTAGCGCAGCGCCACCAGGGCGATGGTCGTGTCCAGCACCTCCATGAAGGTCGGCACCACCACGGCGGCGGCGACGAGCCAGGGGTTCACGGCCGACCGGGCGGCCGGGCGGGCCAGCGTGGCCGTGTTCATCGCCCGGCCCCCCCGGAGTTAGCGGACGCGCCGGCCGAGGTCACCGGCACTTCTGGCTGCAGCACCTTGCCGGCGTCCGGCCCGGTGGGTGGCTCCCTGACGTAGACGTACGGGACGACCGACAGGCCGAAGAACAGCGGGTCCTTGTCAGGGTCGTAGTCGGTCAGGTCGATGCGGACCGGCAGCCGCTGCACGACCTTGACGAAGTTTCCCGTGGCGTTCTCCGGCGGCAGCAGCGCCAGCGTCGAGCCGGTCCCCATGCTGAAGCCGGAGATGCGGCCCCGGAAGACCCGGCGCTTGCCATACATGTCCACGTAGAGGTCCACGTGCTGTCCGATGCGCAGGTCCGCGAGCTGGGTTTCCTTGAAGTTGGCATCGACCCAGACCTCCCGGAGCGAGCGGACCGCCATCAGCTGCTGCCCCGCCTGGACGTTGTTGCCGGGGTTGACGTCCCGGCGGGTCACGACGCCGTCGATCTCCGCCACGACGTCGCAGTACTGGAGGTCCAACTCGGCCTGCGCCAGGTCGCGGCGGGCCTGGAGGAGCTTCGCCTCGGCCTGCTTGACGGCGGGCGACTCCTTCACGAGCTGGGCGAACAATCGATCGATGTCCCCCCCGGGGGCGCGCTTCTCGAATTCCTCGAGCATGTGCTTCGGGGTGTCGGCGAAGGAATGGACGACGCCCAGTTGGGCCGCACTCTGGATCAGGTCGGCCTGCGCCTGGCGGACGGTGGAGAAGGTCTGATCGAGGTCGGGTGGCACCCGGGTCAGGTCGCCGCCGTCGGTCGGCTGCGCGGGCAACCCCAGCCCGACGCGGATCTCGTGGACACTCTCGATCGCCTCCTTGACGTCCGCCTCGGCCACCAGGAGGGCCTCGCGCTTCTGATCGAACTCCTCCCGGCTCGTCGCCCCGGAGCCGACCGTGCGCCGGGCCCGGTCGAAGTCGGCCTGGGCCCGCGTCAGGGCGGCTTTGCGGGCCCCCAGGGCGGCCGTCTTGGCGCGCAACAGGGCGGCCTGGTTGTCCACGTCTTCCATGGCGTGCTGGAGTTTCCACCGCCGGCTCCGGGCCTGTGCCTCGACGCCGCGGGCCAGGGCCTGGGCGGCCAGGAGGTCGGCCTGGGCCGTCCCGACGGCGGCCTTCCTCTCCTCGACCCGGACGCGGTAGGGTTGCGGATCGAGCTGGGCGAGCAGCTCCCCCTTGTGCACCCGGTTGTTGTCGTCGACCAGCACCCGCAGCACCTGGCCGGGGACGCGGGCGGCCACGAACGTCACGTGGCCGCTGACGTACGCGTCGTCGGTCGAAACCGTGTTCAGCTTCAGTCGGACCCAGGGAACGCCGTAATACAAAGCAGCCGCCAGGACCAGAACGCCGACGGCGACCAGTAGCAAGCGCCGCCTGGAGTGAGGGCGACCCGCCGCCGGAGCGGTGTGAGGGGGAGCGCCGGCCGGCTTGGCGTCGGGGGCGGACCCGGCTCGCGCCACGCCCGCCGTCGCCGGAGAAATGTCCTCCGGCCTCGGGGGATCGTTTTCTCGATCAGTTTTGCCTTCGTTCGTGGGCATGATTTCTTCCTTCCTCACACATTCGGGGGAACGGCCGACACGCAGTTCTCGTCGAGACCCTGATCGACCGGAGGCTTCTCCGGTTTCGTGTCGGCCGCCGGCGAGCGCGCCGGGACCGCCCGTGCCGGTGAAGTGCCCGTTTGCGGACCGGTCAGGCGGCGCTCGACCAGCCGGTGCAGGACGGCGAACAGGATGGCGGCGGACACCCCGACCATGAGCAGCCCGTCCATGGCCTCCATCGGCCCGAGCAGACGCCAGGGGCGGGCCATGACCACACCCCCGTAACCCAGCGTGGTGAAATTGACGGCGGAGTGGCAAAACGCCGCGCCGAAGTCCGGAAACTGGCCGCACCAGACAAAGATGAGCGCCCAGAGCGCCATCTGAGCCAGGTGGGCCCCCAGAAAGAGGAACACCATCACTTGCAACAGCAGGGCCATGTCCCGGAAAGAACCCCGGGCATGGCCCCGCCGGATCATGGCTTGCAGAATGGTGACGCCGGTCGCCGCCGCCATGGCCTGAACCATGACCGAAAAGGCGAACACGAGGATACTGATCAGGAAGGGTTCCATCGTCCCTCCCTTGCTCCTTTCCTAGCTCCGCCGGCACCGACCCGGACCAACCGTGGCGTCCGACGACGAAGGCGCGCGCAAGCCCAGGTGCGCGGCGTGCCGCCGCAGACTCAGCGGGCCGCCGCCGTTGCCTCCCGGCCCTCGGCCCGGCGCGCGCGCGGCTGGTAATCGCCGGGCACGTTCCGCAGGCTGATGTTCAGGCGGTTCCAGACGTTGATGGCCGCGACCGCGGCCGTGAGCACCTCGACTTCCTCCTCCGTGAAATGCCGGCGCACCTCCTCGTAGACCTCGTCCGGCACGTGCCCCTCGTGGAGGTTGGTGACGGCCTCGGCCCAGGCCAGGGCGGCGCGCTCCCGGTCGTCGTAGAAGGGCGTTTCCCGCCAGGCGTCCAGGCAGTAGATGCGCTGTTCGGTCTCGCCCGCGGCCCGCAACTCCTTGGAGTGCATGTCCAGGCAGTAGGCGCAGCCGTTGATCTGTGACACCCGCATCCGGACCAGGTCCAGCAGCGACGGCGGCAGCCCACCGGCCGCGATCGTGCCCTCGACGCCGAGGAACGCCTGGACGATCTTCTGAACCCGGGGGGTCGTCTTCCGCAATTCGGCACGCGGCTTCATGGCAGTCCTCCTTGTGACGGGCGGTTGGTTCGGGTGACGTCAACGACGGTTGAGTTCGGCGAGCCGCCGGGCCACGGCCCGCCTCAGAGGCGGGACGTGCCCCGCGAAGGCGACCGCCAGGTTCCGCAGCCTGCGCAGCGGCGGTGAGCGCAGGGTGGCCACGCGCATCATGCGGTCCGTCAGGCGGACGACGCCCTCGGCGATCCGGTGTCGGTCGGCCGCCCAGTCGTCGAGGCGTGCGTCATCGCCGCCGCGCAGGACGTCGGCCAGCACGTCGGCGAGGGTGACGGCGTCCTGAATGCCGGTGTTCATCCCCTGGCCCCCGGCGGGACTGTGGACGTGGGCGGCGTCGCCGCACAGGAGCACGCGCCCCTTGCGGGGACTCGCCGCGATCCGGTGGTGGACGTGGAAGCGCGTGGACCACAGGCACTGGCGGACGCGCCCCGGGTGCGCCTTCGGCCCGCGGGAGTCGAGCACCGCCTGGACGTATTCCATCGTTGGTTCCCGAGGCACGTCGTCCGCCGCCGCCACCATGCGATAATGGTCGCCCGGCAGCGGCGCGACGACGAAGAAGCCCTCCGGCGAGAAGAACAGGGTCACTTCCTCCCGGGGGATCGGCCAGTCCATGCGGACGTCGGCGAGCGCGAAGGTCTGTTCGTACTCCGCCCCCCGGAACGCGATCCCGGCCGCCTCGCGCACACGACTGTGCAGGCCGTCGCAGCCGACCACCCAGCGGGCGGTGACTTGCCGCATCGAACCGTCGCCCATGACCGTGACCCTCACACGGTCGCCCGCCGTCGTCAGGCCGGTGACCTCCCACGGTCGCACGACCTCACCGCCGAGCGCTTGCAGGCGTGCCAGGAGGACCGCTTCGGTGCGGTCCTGCGGGCACATGAGCGTGAAGGCGTACTTGCTGGGGATGTCCTTGAAGTCGATGGTGACGAGCGCCGTGTCATGGTCGCGGACGCGGAAGATCGGCACCCGGATGCCTTCCTCCAGCAGCCGGGGGACGAGGCCGAGGGGTTCCAGCACCTCCAGCGTCCGGGCGTGGATCACGACGGCCCGGGACGTGTTCGCGCCTTCCGCGACCTTATCGACGATTAGGGGCTCGAAACCACGACGGCGGAGTTCCGCGCAGAGCGCCAGCCCGGTCGGACCGGCGCCGGCGATCAGGATTTCCGTCTCGGACGGAATGGCGACCATGGGAGGCTCCACGAAAAACGCACGTCCCCGCCCCGAATGGCGATTCGGGGTCGGCTCGTTTGCCGACACCTGCAACGCCCCACAATTCGGCATCGAATCGGCTCGGGATAAGTGACATTCGCGGCAAATCGGGTGCCACGCGCGCCGGCGGCGCCGTGCCGGCGCCGGAAATAGGCCATACTTGCGCACACCACTCGGCCGGAGAACCTCGATGGGCGCGCCCGTCTGCGGGTTTGGGCGATTCGCGCGGCGGTTCCTCTCGACCGACCCGGGCATGGTCGCGCACTTCGGCGACCCGTTCCGGCCGCTCGAACCGGAGTGCAGGGTCATCCAGTTCGAACAGCCGCTCACGCCGGAGCAGCTACGGCGGGCCGGGGAGCTGGTCGCCGACCGGCCCGACGTGCAGCTGTACGTCTACCTCCGGGCGGCCCGGGACCTGGACTTCCTGCGGTACTTCCCGAAGCTGCGGCGGTTGCAGGTCGCGCTGTACTCCCTCGACGACGTCTCCGGGTTCGGCCACGTCGCGGACACGCTCGAAGACCTCATCTTCGACAGCACGAAGAAGACCTTCTCACTCCGCTTCCTCGCGTCGATGCCGCGGCTGACGAGCCTGTTCCTCGTCCGCCAGAAAAAGGACCTGTCCGTCATCAGCGGGTTAACCGGCCTGACGAAGCTCGGCCTGAGCGGCATCACGCTGAAGGACCTGTCCCTGCTCCTGCCGCTGACCGCCCTGCGCGACCTGAAGATCTTCCTGGGCGGCACTACCAACCTGGCGCTGCTCCCGCGGCTGCCGGCGCTGGAAGACCTCCACATCATGCGGGTCACCAAGCTGTCCGACCTCGGCATGTTGGGTGAGATGCTCGGGCTGAGGCGGCTGGAACTGGTCTGGCTGCGGAACGTGACGGCGCTGCCGAGCCTCGCCCGCCTGACGCGGCTCGAGGAGGTCCGGTTCGAGACGATGAAGGGCCTGACCGACCTGTCGGCGGTGGCCGCCGCCCCGGCCCTGCGGCGGCTGGCCGTCCACGACGCGCCGCAGCTGACGGCCGACCACTTCCGCTGCCTGCTGGGCCACCCGACGCTCGCCGACCTGTGGGTCGGCACCGGCCGGACCAAGGTCAACGACGCGGTCCGGCAGATGTTCCCCGCGATCGGCCGCTAGACAGCCCCCAAATCGACAAGCGATCTGCCGGCGCCCGTGATCGGCGGCTGCCGGCGGCGCAGCAAGTCGCGTCGGCGCGGGCGCTGGCGCGGCCGGCGGCCCAGGGATGCCGGCCGAGTTCGGTTGCAGCAACCGCACCATTCGCGGATGATAGGCTGGTTCAGCTCATCAGAAGTTCGGCATCGAGGGGGCTGGTTGTGTTGCGTGACCGATTCCCCGACATGCCGGCCCTGTTGGCCGCGATCCGGGCGCGGCCGGGGATGTACCTGGGTCAGAAGTCGGCCCACAACCTTCTCCTGTTCCTGTACGGTTTCCGGTTCGCCGAGGACATCCACGGGCTGCCGCCCGAGGCCCGCATCGGGGGCTTCGACCGGGACACGTTCGAACTGTGGGTGCAGTGCCGGTACAACCCGCAGCGGCTGTCCCACAACTCGCTCTCCCTCGCGGCCCATGTCGCCGGCGCGGAGGACGCCGGCTTCGACCTGTGGTTCCGCTGGTACGACGAATTCGCCGCCAGCCCGCGGCCTGTGAGAGCCATCCAAGTGCCACTCCGAGACGGTACGTCCGTCCCGGCGGTCGTCACCGAGATCTGTGAACAGTCCGCGGGAACCGGCGCCGCCGCCGAGGTGGCGCGTTGGCAGTGCCCGTGCGGCTCTTGGATGGATGCCGAAACGGACATTGTCGCGTGGTTTGATATGCCCCGTGGTTTCGGGACCAGGTGTAGTTCGTGTAACCGGCGCTATGCAATCCTCGTCGAAGCGGGCCGGTGCGTCAGCGTCCGTGAAGTCGACCCCGGGTCTGGCCAAGGGCAAACGTCCGCCTGAACCGTCCGCCGCCTCACCATTCGGCGGCAGCTATTGACCCGGGCCCTCGTCCGTCACCTCCCCGGGCCGTAACCTGTGGCCAACGGGAGGTGTCTCATGGACCCGTTGCCGCCCGCCCGCCGTGAGTTCCCGGCCGGCTTCCGCTGGGGCGTCGCCACGTCGGCGTACCAGATCGAAGGGGCGTGGGACGAGGACGGCAAGGGTCCGTCGATCTGGGATACCTACGCCCACACCCCCGGCAAGATCGCCGACGGGTCCACCGGCGACGTCGCCAACGACCACTACCACCGCTACCGCGAGGACGTGGCCCTCATGAAAGGCCTGGGCGCCATGGCCTACCGGTTCTCCATCTCCTGGCCGCGCATCTTCGCGGCCGGCACCGGCCAGCCGAACCCGAAGGGCCTCGACTTCTACAGCCGGCTAGTGGACGAGCTACTCGCCGCGGGCATCGAGCCGTTCCCGACGCTCTACCACTGGGACCTGCCGCAGGCGCTTCAGGACAAGGGCGGGTGGCAGTCCCGCGACACGGCCACGGCGTTCGCCGACTACGCCGGGTTCGTCGCCGGCAAGCTCTCCGACCGGGTCCGCCACTTCTTCACGCTCAACGAGTTCCAGTCGTTCGTGGAGCTGGGCCACCGCAGCGTCGAAACGAACGTGGGCGGCCAAGTGGTGACGATTGAGAACGCCCCAGGCCTGCGGCTGCCGCCGGGCGAGCTGAACCAGGTCCGGCACCACGCCGTGCTGGCCCACGGGCTCGGCGTCCGAGCGATCCGCGCGGCCGGCAAGCCGGGGACGAAGTGCGGCCCGGCGGAGAACATTTCCACGGCCGTCCCGCTGATCGAATCACCGGAGCACATCAAGGCCGCGGAGGCCGCCACTCGCGAGCTGAACGCCCCCTATCTGACCGTCATCCTCGAGGGTCGGTACACCGACGCCTACCTGAAGGCGGCCGGCGCGGACGCACCGAAGTTCACCGACGACCTGAAAGCCATCGCTGAACCGGTGGACTTCGTCGGCATCAACGTCTACCGGCCGAGCACGTACGTCATGGCCGCCGACCGCGCTCCCGGCTACCGGGCGGTCCCGTTCAACCCGTCGCACCCGCGGATGTTCGCGGCGTGGCAGGTGTTCGGCCCGGAGGCGATGTACTGGGCCCCGAAGTTCGTACGGTCACTCTGGGGTGCGAAGGAAATCTACATCACCGAGAACGGCTGCGCGGCCGACGATACGCCGGCCGACGACGGCCACGTCTACGACACCGACCGCGTCATGTACCTGCGGAACTACCTGACGCAGCTCCAGCGGGCGACCGCCGACGGCGTGCCGGTGGCGGGCTACTTCCTGTGGAGCCTGATGGACAACTTCGAGTGGGGCTACGGGTTCGGCCAGCGGTTCGGCATCGTGTACGTGGACTTCCAGACGCAGCAGCGGACACCGAAGGCCAGCGCCGCTTACTTCCGCGAAGCCGCCGCCCGCAACGCCGTGGTCTAGCCGCGGGCGAAATTCGCCGCGGTGGGCGCTCCGTTTGCAACGTTCGGGCCGGACGAGAGGCGAACCCGGAGGAACGACGATGGACACGACGGGCGCGGCCAACGACACCCTCACGGCCCTGGGGCGTGGCATCTTGGCGGACGTGGAGCAGCTGCTCGGCCAGCACTACGACCTGCTCCGCCAGGAGATCAAGGACGAGCTGGCGAAGGCGGCCGGCGCCGGCTTGGCGGTGACGACCGGGGCCGGGGCGACCGCCGTGGGCGGGCTGCTCGGCGTGCTGGCGGCCGTCCACCTGCTGCACAAGGCGACCGGGCTGCCGCTGTGGCTGTGCTACGCCCTGACCGGCGGCGTCTTGGCCGGAGCCGGCGGCGGGCTGATCGCGGCCGGGGCCAAGCAGGCGGCCGGCATCGACCTGGTGCCGCGGCAGACGATCGAGGCGGTCCGGGAGGATGTCACCGCGGTGCGGCACATGGCGGCGCCGGTGTGACTGGGCGAGGTCACGGCGATCCTTCTAGCGCCAGCGCCAGCGCCTCCCGCGTGGTGGCGACCGGGTGCACCTCGACCGCCGACCGCACCTCCGGCGGCAGGTCGTTGACGGCCGCCGCGTTCGCCGCCGGGATGACGACGTGCTTGCGGCCGGCCCGGGCCGCCGCCGCGATCTTCTGACCCAATCCGCCGACCGGCCCGACCTCGCCGTGCAGCGCCACCTCCCCGGTGAACGCGAACCCCGCCTTCACCGGCCGGTTCGCCAGCGCCGAGACGATGCCGACGGCGAACGCCAGCCCGGCCGACGGCCCGTCCTTCGGCTCGGCGATCTTGACCAGGTGCACCGCCACCGTCTGCGTCTTGAGCCGCTGCTCCGGGATGCCCAGCTCGCGGAAGTTCGCCCGCACCAGGTTGTACACCGCCCGCACCGAGTCCCGCAGCGCCGCCCCGTGCAGCCCGGTCACCTGAATTGTGGCCGGTCCGTTCAGCGCCGACACCTGGATCAGGATCAAGTCGCCGCCGACCTCGTTGCCGTCCTTGACCTTCACCCCCAGCCCGGTCACCGCCCCGACGACGGCGTCCACGTTGAGCCGGTCCTTGGTGGGGTCCACCTCCCGCGGCTGCAAGTCGGCGGCGGCGTGGGCGGCGACCGACGCCGGGGCGATCAGCCGCGGCTTGAACTCGCCGGGGGCCAGCGCACACAACTGCTGGTGCACCCGCTGCCGCAACTCGCAGGCGAACGTCACCAACTCCTCCAGCTCCGGCCCGGTCAGGTTGCCGTCCGGGTAGAGCAGCTTGATCAGGCCGGACGTGATCCGCTCCACGGCCGTCTGGTCCCGCCGGGTCATGCCCGGGTGCAGCGGCACGTCCCGGGCCCGGTCGGCGAACGTCTCGTCCCGCAGCCGGACCAGCACCTCGCC
>DASXAN010001293.1:0-2701 GCA_036406755.1 Gemmataceae bacterium | reverse complement strand
ACTCCCGCTCGCGCTCGGCCAGGTCGTTCAGCCGGACCTCGTCCAGCCGCAGCTCGGCCAGGTCGCGGTTGTCACGGAGCAGGGCTTCCAGCTTGGCCCGGGCTTCGGTCAGCGCGGCGTCGGCCCGCCGCAGCGGGGCGACCCGGCCCTGGTCGGCGGCCGCGCCGGCGTCGCGGAACGCCTCCGCCGACTGCCGGAACTCCTGCTCGCCGACCGCGCGCATGCCGTCGGTCAGCGGCTTCAACCCCGCGACCTCCGCGTCCCGCGCCAGCTCCTCCAGCTTCTGCGACAGCACGGTCTGCTCGTCGGCCAGCCCGCGGACCTCGTGCATCTGCTCGTCGGCCGCCGACCGGCCCTGTTCGATGTTCTGGTGCAGGGCGTACGTGCGGCGGACGGCGCGATCGACCAGGGCGATCAGTTCCCGCAGCCGCTTTTCGATGTCGTCGCGCTTGGCCGTGATTTCCTGCTGGCGGACGGAGTCGGCGTCCGCCGCGATGCGAAGTTCGGCCCAACGATCGCCGGGCGGGTAGGTGGTGACGTTCGGGCCGAGACTGACCTCCGGGACAGTGCGGTTGTCGGCGGCCCGGAGGCGGACGAACAGCTTGTCGCCGTCCTTCGCCTTGCCGGAGAGCTTGAACTCGGCGCGGCCGGCGGCGGTCGGCGTGCCCGGGCCGGTGAGGGCGAGCGGCTCGCGCAGCGGCGGGCCGTCGTTGACCCGATATTCGATCTCTACTGCGGCGACGCCCAGGTCGTCGCTGACGGACAAGTCCAGCGCCAGAGCGTCGCCCGGGCGGGCCGAGCCGTTCTCGGGCAGTCCGGCGACGCGGCGGAACTCCGGCGGCCGGTCCGGGATCAGGGTCAACGTCTGCTCCGGCGTCAGCGTCGTGATGTCGTGGCCGGCGGCCAGCTCCAGCCGCAGCCGCGCCCCCGCGGTCGCCGGTATCTCGACCCGCCCGGACGTGTGGTCGTCGGAGAGTGTGACCGGCCGCCGGCGCGGGGTCGTGTCCGATCCGCCGGCCGGCGTCAGGATCAGCGTCGCCGACTCGGCCGGGCGGTCGAACCGACAGTCGATCGTCACCCGGCCGTGTTCGAGGACGGACAGGTCGGCCGGCCCTTCGACCGTCTGCGGCGCGAGCGTCTTGGCGTAGGCCGGCGGTGTGAGCGTCGCCGTTGGGCCGCCGGCCAGCTCGACGGGGTCCACGGCGACGATCGTGTGTTCGTCCGTCTCGACCGGGCCGGCCTCGACGTGGTAGCGGTAGTCGCCCTTGACGTCGTCGATGCGGAAAGCGAACTCGTGCGGTCGGCCACCCGCGGGCATGCGCAACCGCAGCGGCTTGCCGTCGGCGGCGCTGAGCACGAGGGTGGAGACGTCGGGCAGCGGGACGCCGTCACGGGTCGGCCGCAGGGTGACGCCGATGGTCAGCGGCCGGCCGCGGGCGGCGTAGGCGTCGCCGGGGGTGGCGTCGATGGCGAACGGCGCGACGGCCGGGCGGCGGTCCCACGGCATCAAGAGCCGCCGGCCCAGGCCGAGGTAGTAGTCCGGCACGAATAGGGCCGGGGCGGCGAGCAGGAGCACGGCGGCGACGGCCGCGGCCGTCAGCCACTCGGCGGCGTGCGGCGGGGCGGCGCGGAGGAAGTTCAGCGGCCGGGCCTTCTGGTCGGCCTCGCGGACGAGCAGGCGGACGAACGCCGGCGAGCCGTGCGACGTGTCGGGGTCCCCGCTTGCGGGTCGGTCGGCGATTTCAACCGCCGTCATCAGCCGCTCGCCCAGCCGGGGGTATTCTTCCTCGACGGCGGCCGCCAGCGCCGCGTCCGTCACCGGCCGGCGGAGCGGGAGGATTAGGCCGCGCCAGGCGGCGTACCCGGTGGCGGCGACCAGGCCGGCGAAAAGGACGATGCGGGCCGCCGGGGGCAGTTCCAGCCAAGCGTCCAGGCCGAAGGCGAGGCCGGCACCGATGGCTACCGTGAGTGCGACCAGGCTCCAGCCGCGGAGTAGCCGTAGCCGGCGCAGCCGCCGGGATAGCACGTCGAGTTTGGTCTGGAGGTTCTGCGGCAGGGTGGCGACGGCCATGCGCGGCGTCCTCGGCCCGGGGAAGCGCGGGGGCAATCCTAAGATTTTAAGCGATTAGCGCGACAATGAGCAAGCGCGGACTCGGTAACATCGAGGGGCCGGCAACCACGGCGGCGCAAGGAAAAAGCCCGGTGCGAATCACCGCGGCTGATGGCCGCCGAGTCCCGCACCGGGCTGGATGTCGTTGTTTTGCGCGTCCTACGGAGCGCCTGCGAGGGCGCGGTTTTCCACAGTCTTATTGTGGTCCTGGAACGACAGCTCGCCCCGCCAGATCTGCACGTCCGGCGGCGCCTCAAACCCCAGCCGGACTTGCCGGCCCTTGACCTCCAGCACCGTGACGACGATGCGGTCCCCGATCACCACTCGCTCGCCAACCTTGCGGCTCAGTACCAGCATGGGGTTCCTCCTTCTCGGACGCAGGGGCAGTTCTTGCCGCCTGAGTGAGCCGATTCCGTGTCCTCGATCCCCACCCAGCCATTCCCGGGTGAATTCGACTAGCCAGTTTAAGCAAACCTGATGCCGATCCGAGGTCGGTTGGTGTACGCTCGGCATATTCGGCCCTCACCTGACATGGTTTCGTCGCTCACAATCTGACGCAGGCCGTTACTTACACACTGCTTAAGCGCCGCA
>DASXAN010001292.1:0-1537 GCA_036406755.1 Gemmataceae bacterium | reverse complement strand
GTGTTCGTCGCCTACCCGGCGGCGTTCGACTTCCTGTTCGTCTACTGGTACCTGATCCGCTTCGCCGGCGAAAGCCCGTTCTCCCACTCCGCCCTGGACATCAAGACGTACGCGATGGCCCTGCTCGGAACGGCCTACCGCGACTCGACCAAGCGGAACATGCCGCGGCGGTGGTTCGACGACGTGCCGCACACACATGTCGCCCTCGACGACGCGATCGAGCAGGGGCGGCTGTTCTGCAACATGCTGCGGGAGCGAGCCGCCCGCTCGCCGGAAGCTCGCGCCTAAACGGCGGAGAAGTACGTCCGTGCGGCGAAGTCCACCGCCGCGGCCAGCGTGTCCAACGAGAACGGTTGGGCCTCCCGCATCTCGATTGACACCCAGCCGCCGTAGCCGCTCGCCCGCAGTTGGGCGGCGAATTCCGCGTGCGCCACCGCTCCGCTCCCGACCGCCGCCAGCTGCGGCTCGCTGACGTGGAAGTGCCGCAGCACGTCGATCCCGTCGGCGATGACTGACGGCGGGTCGCCGGCCAGCGTCATGCAGGCCGTATCCAGGTGCAGCCGGAAGCCGGGATGGTTCACCGCCCGGACCAGCTCGGCCGCCTCCGCCGCCCGCGTCACGAAGTCGGCCCCGTACTCCGGCGGGTTCGCCTCCATGACCACACACGTCCCCTCAGCCGCGGCCAGTTCCCCGAGCCGGGTGAACGTCTCGACCGCCTCCGGCCACACGGCCGCGCGGTCCCGCGACCCGATCCGCCGGTTCTTCGGCGAGCCGAACACCAGGCTGCCCGCCCCGATCTGGGCGCACAGCCGGATGACGCGGCCGAGGTAGTCGATCGTCCGCTCCCGCGTGTCCGGGGCGTCGAACAGCGTCAGGTCCGGCCGGCCGAAGAGCAGCGCCTGGGCGGCGACGACGGCGAACCCGCGGTCTTCCCACCACCGCCGGTAGGCGTCGATTTCGGCCTCGGTGGCGGTCGTCGGATCGGGCCAGACTTTCGTCGGCGCGACCTCGACGCCGCGGACGCCGCGGCCGGCAAGCAGGTCGGCCACGGCCGCGTCCTGCTCTCGCGGCCAGGCGATGTTGGACACGGCCAGCCTCATGACGCGGCCCTCCGCTCGCGCTCGACGAACTGCCGCAGCTCGGCGAGCACCTGGCCCCGCGAGTACAGGTAGCCGCCGCGGCCGCCGAATCGGGCCGCGTGCCTGGATCGCATGTCGTACCGGGCCGGCGGCTGGCCAGTGTCGTTGGCGAACTCCCGGCCGAACGCTTCCCGGGCCACGTCCCGGACGCTGACCGGCTCGGTGGCGAAATTCACCAGGGCTAGCCCCGACGCATCAGCGGTCTGCACGTCCCGCCACAGGCGGTCGAGGTTGTAGAACTGGAACACGCCGCCGGAGTGGATTTTGTGCACCTCGTTGTCGTGCAGCAAGTCGTAAACGGCGTTCTTCTTCAACCCGGGGCCGAACAGCCCCGGCAGGCGAACGATCAGCACCCGCGGGAAGTGCTCCGCCGCCGTCCGTTCGAGCATCAGCCGGTG
>DASXAN010001291.1:0-3025 GCA_036406755.1 Gemmataceae bacterium | reverse complement strand
ACCTGGGGCGGAGAATGGATGAGGCGCTGGCCGCCTACGAGCGGGCGGTGCAACTCGTCAGCCCGCCGAACGCGGCCGCGGCCCAGGGGCACGTCCCGTACCAGGCGGAGGAGCAGGCCGGACTGTATTTGTCGCTCGGTCAGGTCCGCTACTCCCGGAAGGAGTACGCCGCCGCGCTGGCCGCGTTCGACAAGGCGATCGAGCTGCACCCCGGCTACGCGATGGCCCACTTCTGGCGGGCCGACACGCTGCACGAACTCCGGCGGCCCGACGACTCGATCGCCGCCTACGAGCAGGCCGTGCGGTACGACCCGACGATGGAACGGGCCTACTACAACATGGGGGTCGCACTTCAGGGCAAAGGCCGCCTGGACAAGGCCATCGCCGCCTACTCCCGGGCCATCGCGATCACCCCGAAGGCCGACAGCCATTACAACATGGCCAAGGCCCTCCGCTACTCCGGCGACGAGGCCGGGTCCGAGGCCGCGTACCGCAAGGCGATCGAACTGAACCCGAAGCTCGCGCCGGCCCACTGGAGCCTGGGGGCCCTGCTCGTGGAGGAGGGGCGGTTCGCCGAGGCGCTGCCGTGCCTGGAGCGGGGCTGCCAGTGCCGCGCCGCGGCCGACGGACCCGAGATCGCCGAGAAGTGGGTCAACCAGGCGCGGCGGTTCGTCGAGCTGGAGGCGAAGCTCCCCCGCATCCTGGACGGCAGCGACCGGCCGGCCACGCCGGGCGAGCGGCTCGAATACGCCTCGGTCTGCCGGCGGAAGCGGCTCGACGCGGCGGCGGCCCGTTTCTACGCCGACTACCTCGCCGAGCGGCCGGCCGCCGCAGACTCGTTGGAAGCCGGACACCGCTACCTCGCCGCGACCGTCGCCGCCCGGGCCGGCACCGGGCAGGGCCACGACGCCGCCGGCCTGGACGACGCGGACCGCGCCCGCTGGCGGCGGCAGGCCCTCGACTGGCTCCGCGCCGACTTGGCCCTGTGGACGGCCCGGGTGGACGGCCCGCCGGCCGGCCGATCGTCCGCCCGGGCCGCCCTGCAACGGTGGCGGGACGACAAGGCCCTCGCCGGCGTCCGGGAGCCGCAGGAGCTGGCGAAGCTGCCCGAGCCGGAGCGGGCCGGGTACGTCCGGTTCTGGGCCGACGTGCAGGAGGTGTTGGTCCGGTCCCTGGCGGTGCGACCGGAAAAATGAGCCGGCCCGGGTCGATCGACGGGCACCGGCACGGCTCAGGCGGTGCGTCGCTCCGGAACTCGTGACCTCCCCGCGTCGAGCGCGGCCATCACCGCCGCAACCACATTTCGCGGACACCTCTGCGGGTAGTTCCCGCCGGGCCAGTCGCAGCCGGCCGGGCCGCGGCCTAGAATCGCCGCATGGCCCGCCCCGCCGCCCGCCGGAGTTGTCCGATGACGCCGAAGAACACCCGCCGCGACTTCCTCAAGCAGACGGCCGCCGCGACCGCCCTCGGCCTGGCCGGCCGGGCGGCCGGCGATGACACTCCCGACCGGACTCACTTCATCTGCGTCACCTGCGGGATGCAGTACGCCGCCACGCCCCGGCCGCCGGCGCACTGCCCGATCTGCGAAGACGAGCGGCAGTACGTCGGCCACGCCGGCCAGCAGTGGACCACCTTGGCGGCGTATCGCAAGACCCACAAGAACGTGTTCGCCGAGCAGGAGCCGAACCTGCACACCATCCTGCCGGAGCCGAAGGCCGGGATCGGCCAGCGGGCGTTCCTGGTCCGGACGAAGGAGGGGAACGTCCTCTGGGACTGCGTCCCGCCGCTGGACGACGCCACGGTCGCGCAGGTCAAGCGGCTCGGCGGCATCAAGGCGATCGCCGTCTCCCACCCGCACTACTACACGACGATGGTCGAGTGGAGCCGGGCGTTCGGCGACGCGCCGATCCACCTGCACCGGCTCGACGCGAAGTGGGTCATGCGGCCGGACGACCGGATTCACTTCTGGGACGGGCAGACCAGGCCGCTCTTCGGCGGGCTGACGCTCGTCCACACGGCCGGCCACTTCGACGGGTTCCAGGTGCTGCACTGGCCGGCCGGGGCCGGCGGCAAGGGCGTGCTGCTGGCGGGCGACCAGCCGGCCGTGTGCCAGGACCGGCGGTGGGTGACGTTCATGTGGTCGTATCCGAACATGATCCCGCTCGGCCCGGCCGCGATTCGGAAGATCGCCGCCAGCCTCAAGCCGTTCGCCTTCGACCGGCTGTACTCCGCGTTCGCCGACCAGGTCGTGAAGGCCGACGCCACGGCGGCGGTCGAGCGGTCGGCGGCCAGGTATCTGCGGATGATCGGGGCATAGAACCGGGTCGGACGGCGGCGGAGGGGCCGGCATGCGGTCGGTGTGCGCGTTCTGCGGGTCGAGCGTGGGGGCCGATCCGGCCTACCGGCGGGCCGCCGCCGACCTCGGCCGGGAGGTGGCCCGGCGGGGCCTGCGGCTGGTCTACGGCGGCGGCAACGTCGGCTTGATGGGCGTCGTGGCGGACGCCGCCCTGGCCGGCGGCGGGGAGGTGGTCGGCGTCATCCCGCGGGCGCTGGCCGCCCGTGAGGTGGCCCACCGGGGCCTGTCCGAGCTGGTCGTCGTCGGCACGATGCACGACCGCAAAGCCCGGATGGCCGACCGGGCCGACGCCTTCCTGGCCCTGCCCGGCGGGTACGGCACCTTCGAGGAGTTCTGCGAGGTGCTGACGTGGACGCAGCTGGGCGTCCACGCCAAGCCGTGCGGCGTGCTGAACGTCTCCGGCTACTACGACCCGCTCCTGGCCCTGTTCGACCGGGCCGTGGCCGACCGCTTCCTGCGGCCCGACAACCGGGCGCTGGTCTTGACCGACACGACGGCCGCCGGCCTGTTGGACGCACTGGCCGCGTGGGTGCCGGTGGCGACGGACAAGTGGCTCGACCGCGACCAGACGTGACCCGCCACCGCGGCGGACCGGGGTTCGTAACGGCGTGCCGGATGTCGGTCGTGTCTCAGTCTGGTGGGACCGGCGTCCCGCCGGTCGGAAGAAGT
>DASXAN010001290.1:0-2159 GCA_036406755.1 Gemmataceae bacterium | reverse complement strand
CGGCCGCCGTTCCGTCCGAGGTTAGTCCGTTGGAAGGCATTACCCGCCTGTGCTTCGGGGCCAGCTACGCCGTCGCGCTGGGGCTGGAGCTGGCCCGCCTCGCCTGGCCGCGGCCGTTCTACCGGGGCCTGGCGCTGGCGTTCGGGGCGGCCGGCCTGTTCGCGCACACCGCCTTCCTGGTCGTCCAGCGGCCCACCCTCCAGTCGCAGTACGGGTCACTGTTGTTCCTCGCCTGGGTGCTGGCCGTGTTCTACCTGTACGGCACGGTGCACCACCGCCGCGTCGCCTGGGCCGTGTTCGTCCTGCCGCTGGTGCTCGGCCTCGTCGTCCTGGCCGGCCGGTTCGCCCCCGAGCCCGGGAGTAGCCCGCCGCCGTGGTCGGAACGGCTCGCGGCCCTGACCGGCGACCGGTTCTGGGGCGGCGTCCACGGCGTGCTGATCCTGCTGGCGGCCGTCGGCGTGTGCGTCGGCTTCCTGGCGAGCGTCATGTACTTATTCCAGGCCCGCCGGCTGCGGGCCAAGGTCGCCCCGTCCGCCGGCGTCAAGCTCCTGAGCCTGGAACGACTCGAAGAGATGAACCGCCGGGCCGTCAACATCGCCTTCCCGCTGCTGACCGTCGGTCTACTGGTCGGCGTCGCGCTGACGGCGCAGCGCGGTGACGCCACGCAGGCGTGGACGGCCGGCAAGGTCGTCGGCACGGCCGGGCTGTGGCTGGTGTTCGTCGTCCTACTGGTGCTGCGGTACGGCCTGCACACGCGCGGCCGCCACCTGGCGGTCGGCACCATCGCCGCGTTCGCCGTGATGCTCGCCACGCTGGCGGCCTCGCACCCGTTCCTGGGGGGGCTGCCGTGAACCTCCTCCTGGTCGGCTGCTCCCACCGCACGGCCCCGGTGGCGGTCCGCGAGCGGCTCACGGTGCCGGAACCGCGGGTCGGCCCGACGCTGGCGGAGTTGCTCGCCCGGTTCGGCGGCGAGGCGCTGGTCCTGAGCACGTGCAACCGGCTGGAGGTGTACCTCGCCCCGGACGCCGCGGCGGACGCCGCCGCGGTCGGGACGTGCCTGGCCGAGTTGCACGGGTTGGACCCGGCGGCGGTCCGCCCGCATCTGTACGAGCGGCGGGACGCGGACGCCGTGCGGCACGTGTTCCGTGTCGCCGCCAGCCTGGACAGCCTCGTCGTCGGCGAGGGGCAGATCGCCGGGCAGGTCAAGCGGGCCTACGAGCTGGCCATGCAGGCCGCCGCGGCGGGGCCGGTGTTGCACGCCCTATTCCAGCACGCCCGGGTGGTGGCCAAGCGGGTCCGACGCGAGACGGGCATCGCCCGCGGCCACGCCTCCGTGTCGAGCGTGGCTGTCGATTACGTCCGCCAGGTGTTCGCCCACTTCCGCGACAAGACGGTGCTGGTGATCGGGGCCGGCAAGATGGGCGGGTTGACGCTCAAGCACTTGGCCGGGCTGCGGCCGCAGCGCATCCTGGTGACGAACCGCTCGCCGGACAAGGCGGCGGACGTGGCGGCCGGCTGTGGCGGCGAGCCGGTGCCGTGGGACAAGCTGGACGACGTGCTCGCCGCCGCCGACATCGTCTTGAGCACGACCGGCGCGGCGGAGCCGATCGTCACCCGCAAGCGGTTCGCCGGCGTGCTGGCCCGGCGGACCGGCGGGCCGATGGTCATCCTCGACATCGCCGTGCCGCGGGATTTCGACCCGGCCATCCACGACGGCGACCGGGTGTGCCTGTTCAACATCGACGACCTGCAACGCATCCGCGAGCGGACGCTGGCCGACCGGCTGCGGCACGTCGGCCCGGCGGAGGCGATTGTCGAGCAGGAGGCGGCCCGGTTCGTGGCCGAGTGGGCCCGCCGGCGGAACGGGCCGATCATCGCGCAGCTGACCGAGGACTTCGACCGCAAGCGGCGGGCGGTGGTGGCGCAGCTGCTGGGCAAGCTGAACGGGCGACTGAGCGACACGGACAAGAAGACGGTCGAGGGAGCGTTCCGGCTGTTGCAGAAC
Source organism: Gemmataceae bacterium (assembly GCA_036406755.1). Classification (GTDB taxonomy): domain Bacteria; phylum Planctomycetota; class Planctomycetia; order Gemmatales; family Gemmataceae; genus DASXAN01. The sequence goes on along the minus strand of DASXAN010001290.1, from coordinate 154 downwards.
CAGTTCCTGCACGGGCCGATCAGTGCGCTGGGGGAGGCGTCGCACGAGGGGGGCGGCTCGGCGCTGCTGGAGGCGCTGCGGCAGCTGTTTCGGTTGGGCGGGTAGACGTTTCGCGGCGCGGCGCCGCCAAGCGAATGTTCGCTTGGCGGCGCCG
>DASXAN010001289.1:0-2002 GCA_036406755.1 Gemmataceae bacterium | reverse complement strand
CGACTACATCCACCTGGCCATCTTCTCGTACCCGCTGCTATATTGGGCGCGGAAGCCGGCCCGTCGGGCAATGGCTCCAGTCGGCGGACGGCTCGGGCCGGCCCGGGCCGAGCCGCCGGCCGGAGTGGCCTCCCCGTTGTTGCCGTGACCGCCCCGACGGCCTTCCCCGCGGATGCGCATCCTCAACCTCATTCAGTGCACCGAGCTGGGCGGCATGGAGCAGTCGTCCCTCCGCATCATGCTCGGGCTTCAGGCCCGCGGCCACCGGTGCGAGGTCGTCTCCACCAACCCGGTCGGCCGGCTCGGGCCGGTGCTGGAGCGGCACGGCATTCCGGCCGAGGGGGTGCCGTTTGGCGGCCGGGCCGGGTGGCGGACCCACCTCCGGCTCCGGGCCGCCGTCCGCCGCCACCCGGCCGACGCCGTCCTCATGACCGGTCCGACCCTGACCGGGATGCTCTGCCTGGGCCGGGCCGGCCGGCCGCGGCAGGTCCTCAATGTGCAGTACCACCACGGCGGGGAGAAGCACCCGTGGTCGTGGCGGGCGCTGTACACTCTGGCCCTGACCCGGTTCAGCGCCATCGCGTTCGTGTCCGACTTCATCCGGGCCGAGGCGGAGGCCTTGTGTCCTGGCGTCAAGCGGGTGGCACACACCGTTCGCAACCCGGTGGTCCTCCCGCCGCTGCCGGACGCGGCCGCCAGCCGGGCCGCCCGGGCCGACCTCGGCCTGCCGGCCGACGCGCCGGTCGTGGGCAACGCCGGCTGGCTCATCCCGCGGAAGCGGTTCGACGTGTTCCTGCGGGTGGCAGCCCGGATTCGGCAAGCGGTCCCGGACGCCGTGTTCGTCGTCGCCGGGGACGGTCCGGAGCGGGCCGCGCTCGAAACGCTGGCCGCCGAGCTAGGCGTCGCCCCGGCCGTCCGCTGGCTCGGGTGGCGGCGTGACCTCACCCCGCTCTACCAGGCCCTCGACCTGCTCGTCTTCAACACCGACTGGGACGCCTTCCCGACGACGCCGCTGGAGGCAATGAGCTACGCCGTCCCGGTCGTCGCGTCGTCCGTCCACGGCGGGCTGGACGAGGTCTTGTCCGGGCCGGACTACGGGACGCTGCTCCGCGGCCATGACGACGCGGCCCTGGCCGAGGCCGCCGTCGCCCTGCTCCGGGACCGGGCGGCGGCGCGCCGCGTCGGCCGAGCGGCCCGCGATCACGTCGCTCGGATCTGCTCGCTGGAGAGCCGGGCGAGGGCATACGAACGTCTGCTATCGGCGGGACAGACTCGCGAGACGGACCGACCGCGTTAGAGTTCCCGGCCGGTCCACCGCAATCCGGCGGAGAGCCGACTGTCAATTCACGCCGATCACGCGGCCGACCTACGGCCGGTCCGGCGAAACGTAAGCTTCCCACACCACCGGCCGGCCAATCATGTTCGGGGCCGTCGCCGCATCCTGCGGGAGTGCGCCCGGACGATACCCGGCATCCTTGGCCACATCCAGGATCGGATCGCCCTGTCGGGCGACGACGGCGCCGAACCGCCGGCGGCGGACCAGCCCCCGGATTCCCCCGCCCTGGAGCAGCCCCCGGGCTTCGGCCTCCTCGTAAACCACCGGGTCGGTCACGAACGCCGGATACTGACCGCCGGTCGAAATCCACGGCTGGCTGAGCACCTCGTCGCCGACCACGTACACTGGCGACGGCAGCCGGCGGATCGCGTCGGCCAACCGGGTGCGAGCGACAAACGAGTCATGGTCGCCGAACGTCAGGTTCCAGTGGAGAAAACCGGCACTGAGGTGGGGGATGGCGAGCATGGCCACCGGAAAGACGCACCCGGCCGCGGCCGCCAGGGCGGCCAGTCGGTGTTGGCTCGGCCGGGCGACCGACAGGGCCCGCAGCAGCCCGGCGGTGCCGGCGGCCGCCGCCAAAACCATCGATTCGTAGTAGTGGTTCCGGCTCGCCCCGACGTGGCCCAGGAAGACCAGGCCGAGGACCGAGCTGAAGACGAACGCGTA
>DASXAN010001288.1:0-2852 GCA_036406755.1 Gemmataceae bacterium | reverse complement strand
CGGCGCGGTCGCCTCCGGCTCCCCGCTCAACGAGTTGCCCGTCTCGGAAATCCTGTCGAAACCCGCCGCCGGTTTGCAGTGTATAGGGGTAGGCCCCCCGCCGCGTCCGCGGACGACGGCGGGGGCCCGTCGTACAATGGCCGGTGCCCGCGGCACGTCTGCCGGAGCGGCGTTCACCGGACCGAACCGTTTAGACCCCGGAGGATTCATGCGTCTCCGACTCACCGCCTTCGCCTTGGCCGCCGTCGCCTGCGGCTTCGCCGCCGCCGGCGCCGCCGAGCCGGCCAAAACCGACGCCGCCCCGGGCGCGGACCTGGCCAAGTACCTGCCCGAAGACGCCACGCTGTACGTCCACGTCAACGTGCGGCAGTTCCTGGGCGCCCCGGTCATCCGCAAGGCCATCCCGATGGCCGCCGCCAAGTTCGAGAAGCAGATCATGTTCGGCGTCCAGCTGGCCATGGCCGCCGCGCCGGGTGCCGGCGGGAACGTGTCCGAGGACCAGGTCAAGCAAGTCCTGGCCGGGATGAAGGACGAGGCCACCATCGCGCAGGTGTTCGACACGGTCAAGGACGCCGTCACCGACGTGGTCATCACCGCCGACCCGGGCGACGAGCAGAAGGGGCTGGTCGTGATCGGCTGCAACCCGGCCGTCTCCCCCGAGCTGGTCAAGGCGTTCGCGCCGCAGCTGCAGAACAACCCGCAGGTCCCGATCAAGCTGAAGATGCACGAGAAGGGCGACACGACCGTCTACGAGTTCCAGGCGCCGCAGCAGCCGCAGGCGCTGTTCTTTGCCCTGCCGAAGGCCGGCGTGGTGTGCATCGGCGCGTCCCAGGACGCGGTCGCGAAAGCGGCCGGCGGCAAGGGCGGGCTGAACGCAGACCTGAAGAAGGTCGTCGCCGGGCGGAAGAAGACCGACTTCCTGTTCGTGGGTGCGGCCGGGGCCGGCAAGGGCGACGACAAGGTCGTGGCCGGGTTCGGCCGGCTGGTGCTGGACAAGGACGTCAGCGGCGAGATGTCGGCCACGTACGCCTCGGCCGAGAAGGCCCAGGCGGAGGCCAAGGAGGCGAACGAGCACATCGCCCATGCCGTCGAGGCGATCAAGGACAAGCTGGGCGGGCAGGCCAAGGATGTGGCCCCGGTGCTGGAGAAGGCCAAGGCCACGGCCAACGGCAACACGGTGACGGCCAAGTTCAACCTGCCCGGCACGGTGGTCGAAAAGCTGCTGGCGAAGGAGAAAGAGTAGACACAGCCCGATCTTCGCCGTCCGAGCCCGAGCGCCAGCGAGGATTCTTCGCTGGCGCTCGGGCTCGGACTCGTTTCACACCCACTTGCCCGCTCGTGTCGTCGTCTGTCCGCACTGGACCGAAGCCGTAGACTATAGGTGCAACTCGATCCACTCGCGGAGGTCACGGCCGTCATGGCGGAGCGCTTCGATCTGGTCGTCATCGGCGGCGGCCCGGGCGGGTACGTCGCCGCCATCCGGGCCGCCCAGCTCGGCAAGAAGGTCGCCTGCGTCGAGAAGCGGGAGACCAAGACCTTCGGCGGCACCTGCCTGAACGTCGGCTGCATCCCGAGCAAGGCGCTCTTGGACTCAAGCGAATTCTTCGATCAGGCCAAACACAAGGCCGCCCGCCACGGCATCGTCCTGCCGAAGGTCGATCTCGACCTGGCCACCATGATGAAGCGCAAGGACCAGGTGGTGAAGGGCAACACGGATGGCATCGCCTACCTGTTCAAGAAGTACGGCGTCACGCCTATGTTCGGCTTCGCCAAGCTGGCCGGGCCGGGTCGGGTCGAGGTCAAGGCGGCCGACGGCAAGACGACGACACTCGAAGCCCCGGCCATCATCCTGGCGATGGGCAGCGAGTCGAGTACGCTGCCGAACCTGCCGATCGACGGCAAGCACGTCGTCACGTCGACCGAGGCGCTGGCCTTCGACAAGGTTCCGCAACACCTGGTCGTCGTCGGCGGCGGGTACATCGGGCTGGAGATGGGGTCGGTCTGGCTGCGGTTGGGGTCCAAGGTGACGGTCGTCGAGTTCCTGCCCCGCATCCTGCCGCTGACCGACGGCGAGATCGCCGGCATGGTGCAGAAGTCGCTGGCCAAGCAGGGGATGACGTTCCACCTGGGCACGAAGGTGACGGGGGCGAAGGTCGAGGGCGACAAGGTCATCGTCACGGCCCAGAGCGAGAAGGGCGACCTGAAGCTGGAGTGCGACAAGGTGCTGGTGTCGGTCGGCCGGCGGCCGGTGACGCAGGGGATGGGGCTGGAGGAGGCCGGGGTCAAGCTGGACAAGGGCAAGGTGGTCGTGGACGAGCGGTTCCAGACGGCCGTCCCCGGCGTGTACGCCATCGGCGACCTGATCGACGGGCCGATGCTCGCCCACAAGGCGTCGGAGGAGGGGATCGCCGTCGCGGAGATGCTGGCCGGCCAGCCGGCCCACGTCAACTACGACGTCATCCCGAGTGTCATTTACATCTGGCCGGAGGTGGCGGCCGTCGGCAAGACGGAGGAGCAGCTGAAGGCGGCCGGGGTCGAGTACCACGTGGGCAAGTTCCCGTTCGCGGCCAGCGGCCGGGCCAAGGCGATGGACGAGACGGAGGGGATCGTCAAGGTGCTCTCGGACGCCAAGACGGACCGGCTGCTGGGGGTGCACATCTTCGGCCCGCGGGCGTCGGAGATGATCGCCGAGGCGGTGACGGCGATGGAGTTCGTCGGCAGTGCCGAGGACATCGCCCGGATCGTGCACGCCCATCCGACGCTGTCGGAGGCCCTGGGCGAGGCGGCCCGGGCGGCGTATTTCGGCAAGCCCATTCATGCATAGGTTAGCCGCGATGCGGAGTCCGCGGGGC
>DASXAN010001287.1:0-2109 GCA_036406755.1 Gemmataceae bacterium | reverse complement strand
CCGGCCGGCCCGACAGCGGGTGGCAAAAAAAGACTGGGGGGGCGGCGGGACAGCGACGGGGCAGCGGCTTTTCGCCGGGGTCTTGGCGGAGCGAGCGGCGGGGGTATTTGTTTAGCGCGGTTAGCCGCGTAGCGGTCCGCGTGCCAGGTTAGCCGTTGCGGCCGAGAGTCGACGGGTCCGTCAGCCACTCCCAGCCGAACGTCATCCCGCCGATGAGGGCGATCAGGACCGGCTTCGCCACCAGATACAGGAACCCGTAACCCGGCGCGAACACCGGCACGAGCAGCAGGCCAAAATGTCCTATGTAGAGGGCCGTAAGAATAACCTTGGTGCGAACCGTCAAGTCTCCGACCCACCAGCAGCAAACGAGTAGCGCCAGCGGGAACAGCTCGCCGATCAGCAAGAAGAAGGCCCATGTGAGGATGACGTTGGCGGCAGGCATGTGCGCCTCAGGAATCGGGTCACGTAGGCCGGAGTGTCTGACGGAGCGTCCGGGTATCAGCGGCGAGGCGATCGCCCTTGCGGCCGTAGTCGGCCCCGGGCCAGGCAGACGCGAGCGTCCATCTCTATCAGGATAACAAAAACTCGTGCGCTAGCTGAGTCGGCCGCGGCCACACCCGACGACGCCAGCGCCGGAGCCGCTCAACAAAGACGGCGGGGCGACTCGCAAGCGGGTACCCCGCCCGCCGCTCGCACAGACGCAAACGTCTTTTTTTTGATGGGTGCTTTGGGACAGAACGCGAATTCGGGACGAAACCCCGCGGTTTGGGATAAGACTCATGCCGGGCGATCGCGGGCGGCGCGGTGCCAGGCGCGGCACTGCCAGACGGTGCCAAGTAGCCCGCCGACGGCGGCCCCTGCGATGCCGTACAGGAACCAGCCGAGCGCTTCCAGTTCGTCGCCCGGAGAGTCGATCAGCGGGCCGATGAACACCCGCCCGGCGAGGAACCCGAGCACCGCGGAAGCGAAGATGATCGTCAAGGAGTAGGCGCAGCCCGGCTCCGCGGGCAAGTCCGGTTCGTCCATGCGGCCCATTCTAGCCGCGGCGGGCCGCCGGCGGAACGGGGGCGGTCAGCCCACCACTCAGCCTTGATCCGGAATCGTGTGGGGGTCAAGCCCGGCGCCCGCCGATGATGCCGACCACACAGCCCGCCACGAGGAACAGCACCCACAGGACGATGGTCCCCGCCCGGCTCCCGGGGGTCAGCCACCCCTGGTCCACGAACACCACCCCGAGCTGCAGCCCGAGGGCGGTGCCGACCAGGAGCCCGCACCAGAACTTCCAAGACCGGGACGGCCAGCGGCCGACGGCGCTGCGCTCTTGCTGAACCTGTGCCATGGGCATTCTCCCCCAACGGCGGCTGCCGGGCCGGGTCAGACGTGGGGCGGATGGTCCCGCGGGCCGTCGGACGACGGCCCGAACAGCAGGCCGCCCACGAGCCGCCCGAGGAGCAGCCCCGCCGCCAGCACGGCCGCGAACGCCGCCAATCCCAGCCAGTAATTGCCGAGGTCGGTGCGCAACAGCAGGGCCACGGCCGCGCCGGCGCCGCCCCCGATCATGGTTGTGAGGCGGACCGGCCAGTCGGTCCGGCCGCCGGAGCTTGGTCGCCCACTGTTCCCCGTCATCGCGCCCCTCCACAGTTGACGCGCCGACCCTCCGAACCCCGCAGCCCAGACGGCGCACGGTCGGCGGCCGGGCCTCTCCTCAGCACATCCGCGGCCGGACCGGGAGTGTGACATACCGGGCGAAAAAATCCGGGCCGCCCGGCCGCCTAGCGGTTGAACGGGTGCTCCTGCACCCACTGGAACCCGCGGCTGCGGAGCAGGTACTCCTTCTTCGGCGGCGGCGGGATCCGCCGCAGCGTCATCCGTACGTCCTGCCCGTCCACCGGCCCCTCCAGCACCATCACGTCCGCCTCCGGCAGCGACACCGCCAACCGCCCCGCCGGCCGGCCGTCGGCGAAGTGCGCCAGGACCAGCTCCGACCGGTCCTTGCTCGTGTTCCGGAAGGACAGGCCGGACCCGTCGGCGAAGGCGAACGTCACCACCCACCGGCCGACGTTCGCCCGGATCACCGCCGGCATGCCCGGCCCGCCCCGCCACTGACCC
>DASXAN010001286.1:0-5020 GCA_036406755.1 Gemmataceae bacterium | reverse complement strand
GGCGGACCGTCGGCGGTCGGGGGACAGCTCCGCCCGCAGAGCACCGCGGCGTCAGGATGACGCGGACCCAGAGAAGGAGTTCCCAGTGGTGAAGAAGACACTTGCCGGCGTGGGGGGGGTGGTGGCGCTGGTCGGCGGGCTCGGCGTTTGGGGCGGGTGGGTGGCGGCCCAGCCGCCGGGCAACCCGGCGTCCGGTCCGCCGGTCCGTCAGGCGTCGGCCCAGGGGCCGGCGACCCAGCCGATGACCAGCCCCGGCCTGCCCGGCACCCGCGTCGCCATCGTCAACATCAACAAGGTGCTCAAGAACTACCACAAGGCCCAGACCCTGAACGCCCAGATCCGCACCAAGGTCCAGGCCTACGCCAAGCAGATGAACGATCTGCGGGAGCAGATGCAGAAGGACCAGGCCGAGCTGGCCAAGCCGACCACCCCGCCGCAGCAGAAGGAGCAGTACGAGAAGCACATCGTCAACATCCAGCGGCAGCTCCAGGACATCGACAACGACGCCCGCAAGGTGATCGGCAAGGAGCAGGGCGACGTGGCCGTCGGCCTGTTCCGGGAGATCGAGGGCGTCATCAAGGCGGTGGCCGCGTCGAACAACTTCGACATCGTCCTGAGCTACCCGGACGCGACCGAGGACACCGAGATGTACACCCAGGACAACGTCGTCCGCAAGCTGGCCGCCCAGGCGGCCATCCCGCTGTACTATAAGCCGCACGTGGACATGACGGCCGCCGTCATCCAGACCCTCAACGCCAGCTACCCGGCCCCGGCGGCGAGCACGGCCCCGGCCGCCCCGCCGGCCCCGGGCCGCTAACGTCCGACTCAACCCCGTGCCCGGGATGGCCCGTCCCGGCGCGCGGACCGGCTACCCGCGGCGGGGGGCGTGCCCTCCCCCCGCCGCGGCGCCCGCCCGTCCCTTCCTCACGCCGAGCCCGGCTCGCAAGGCACCGCCGTGAACCGCCTCTCGCACCGCCCGCAGCGCACCCTGGCCCGCCCGGCCGAGGTCCGCGGCGCCGGCTTCCTGACCGGGGCGGCAGTCCGCCTCCGGTTCGCCCCCGCCCCGCCGGACACCGGCGTCGTCTTCGTCCGCACCGACCTGCGGCCGCCCGCCCGCATCCCGGCCGCCGTCGGCCAGGTGACCGGCACGGCCCGGCGGACGACTCTCGGCCACGCCCCGGCCCAGGTCATGCTCGTCGAGCACGTCCTGGCAGCCCTGGCCGGCCTGAAGGTCGACAACTGCCACATCGAACTCGACGCCTGCGAGCCGCCGGGACTGGACGGGTCGGCGAAGGCGTTCGTGACGGCGCTGGCCGACGCCGGCACCGTCCCGCAGTCGGCCCGCCGGCCGGTCTGGGCCGTGACCGAGCCGGTGACGGTCGGCCGTGACGGCGCGACGCTCACGCTCTACCCGCCGGACGGTCCCGGCTTGCGAATCACGTACCTGCTCGACTACGGCCCCGGCTGCGCCATCGACCGCCAGTCGTACACACTGCCGGTGACGCCGGAGCGGGTCATGGCCGAGGTGGCCGCGTGCCGGACGTTTGTGCTCGAAGCCGAGGCGGTCGAGTTCCGCCGGCAGGGGCTGGGCGCCCGACTGACGCCGGCGGACCTGCTCGTGTTCGGCCGCCGCGGGCCGATCGGCAACCGCCTGCGGTTCGCCAACGAGCCGGCCCGGCACAAGGTGCTGGACGTGCTCGGCGACCTGTCGCTGTTCGGGGCCGACCTGTGCGGGCACGTCGTCGCCTACCGCAGCGGCCACCCGCTCAACGTCGAACTGGCGCAGACGCTGGCCGCCCGCGGGGCACCCGCGGAGCGGGTCGCTCGGCCGGTGCTCCGCTCCTTTCGCCAAGCCGCGTGATTGACCCGTAGGGTGGGTCGAGCCGCGGAGCGGCGAGGCCCGCCGCCTGCGGTTCCGGAATATCCACGGAGACAGAGATGGCACCGCTACGGATGGCGGTCATCGGCGTCGGCCACCTGGGGCAGGCGCACGCCCGGGTCCTGGCCGCCCTGGACGGCGTCGAGCTGGTCGGCGTCGCCGACGTCAGCGCCGCCCAGGCCCGGCAGGTGGCCGACCGGCACCACACCCGCGCCTACACCCACTTCGGCCCGCTCCTGGACCAAGCGGACGCCGCCTGCATCGTGGTGCCGACCTGCCACCACCACACCGTCGCCACGGCGTTTCTGGAGCGGGGCATCCCGCTGCTGATCGAAAAGCCGATCGCCCCGACGGTCGAGCAGGCGGCGGAGCTGGTGGACCTGGCCCGCCGCAAGGGGGTGGTCCTGCAGGTCGGGCACATCGAGCGGTTCAACCCGGCGTTCGAGGCGCTGTGCGGCCGGCCGATCCGGCCGAAGTTCGTCGAATGCGAACGGCACGGCCCGTTCACCGGCCGGTCCACCGACATCGGGGCCGTCCTCGACCTGATGGTGCACGACCTGGACCTGCTCAACGCCCTGGACGGGTCGGCCGTGGTCGCCGTCGAGGCGATGGGGATCACGGTGTTCGGCGGGCAGGAGGACCTGGTGAACGCCCGGCTGCGGTTCGCCAGCGGGTGCGTGGCCCACGTGACGGCCAGCCGGATCAGTCCGCACCCGAAGCGGCGGCTGCGGATCTGGGCGGCCGAGGGGTACGCCGGCATCGACTTCATGCAGGGCCGGCTCGCCCTGGTGCAGCCGTCCGACGAGCTGCGGCGACACGGGCTGAACGTCGCCCACCTGGACCCGGCCCGCCGCGGGGCCCTGAAGGACGAGATCTTCACCCGCTACCTGCTGTCGCAGGAGCAGGTGTGCACGTCGGCCGAGGACCAGCTGACGCGGGAGCTGCGGCACTTCGTGGACTGCGTGCGGACCGGTTCGCGGCCGCGGGTCAGCGGCGAGGACGGGCTGGCGGCGGTGGCCCTGGCGATGCGGGTGCTGACGAGCCTGCGGGAGCACCAGTGGGAAGGCCGCCCGGACGGGCCGACCGGCCCGGCGAACATGCCGGCCCCGATCGGCCGGCTGATCGACGACCGCGACGGCCGGGCGGCGGCGTAGGCGGCATCGGCGGGTAGAATGGGAATGCCCTCGGGAGCATCACCATGAGCACCATCCGCATCCGCCGCACACTCGACTCCGACACCCTGCACCTGCCGGAACTTCGACCGCTGATCGGCAAGGCCGTGGAGATCACGGTCACCGAGACCCCGGCGGAGCCGGCCAAGGACTGGAGCGCACTGGAGGCGATCGCCGGGACGGACGTCATTGACCCGGAAGTGTACAAGCAGTACCGCGAGTTCGACCGACAGCACAACAAACCGCCCGAACTATGACCCTCGTCGATGCCAGCATCGTCATCGACTATGAACGGTCGGGCGACCCGACGTTACTGCAGTTATTCCGCACGCACGGCGGGGCACTCTGCGGCGTAACGCGGGCCGAGGTCCTGCACGGCGTCCGGAGTCCCGCGAACCGCCCAAAGGTGATCGCGGCCCTGAACTCATTCACGCACGTTCCGATCCCCGACTCACTCTGGGATCAGGTCGGCGATAACTTGGCCGCACTCCGGGCCGCTGGCCTGCGATTCCCCTTTCCCGATGTCGTCCTGGCGACTGTCGCGATTGCCAATGACATCGAGCTTTGGACCCGCGACCGCCAGTTCAAGCTCATGCAGTCAGTTCTGCCAGCCCTGCGGCTGTTCGTCGAACCGCCGTGAATCCACTCAGCTCACGCCGCCTTCGCCGTGACCGGCGGCGGACCGGCCGCCGCCAGCCCGACGCCCGTCGCTTCCGCCGCCCGCAACACTTCGACGTTGATCTCGTCCCGCAGCCGCCGCTCCTCCGTCCCGTCCGCGGCCGCCAGGTACAGGCTCAGGGCCAGCTCCACCCCGTTGTCCGCCAGCCGCTGGATCGCCACGTCCACCTTGTCCGGCCGGACGCCCGGGTGCCCGCCGAGCCACCGCTCCAGCCGGTCCCGCAGGGCCGTCACCCGGTCCAGCGGCGTGCGGTAGTGCACCAGCACCGACGCCTTGAACCGCCGGAACGACCGCGCCCCCATGTTGTCGATGGACGCGTTGGCGATGACCGAGTTCGGGATCGTCAGCAGCGAGTCCTCCGGCGTCCGCAGCCGGGTCGAGCGGAAGCCGACCTGCTCCACCACCCCCTCCTGGCTGCCGACGATGATCCGGTCGCCGATCTTGAACGACCGCTCGCCGATCAGGAGCAGGGTGCCGAAGAAGCTCTTGAGCGCGTCCTGGGCGGCCAACGACGCGGCCAGCCCGGCGACGCCCAGGCCGGTCAGGAACCGGCCGAGCAGGTCGCCCTGGCCGACCTGGTAAATCACGTAGACGAGGACGACGAGGACGACCGTGGACTTGGCCGCCCGCACCGTCACCGGGGCGATCATGTCGCCGAGGCTGCGGTGGGGCTTTAGCAACTCGCTGCCGGAGTACACGGCCAGGAACAGGTCCACGAGCCGGCAGCCGAGCCAGCCGATCAGCCCGGCCAGCAGGAACTTCTTCAGCGCCAGCACGCCGTCGAGCAGGTCAGCCGGCAGGTCGAGCAGCGTCAGCACCCGGAACAGCAGCCACAACCCGGCCAGCCACGTCAGCGGCCGGAGCTTGCAGGCAACAAACCCAGTCGTCAGGGCCGACCCGCCCTTGCGGAGCACCCAGCCGACCAGCCCGTGGAACCGGGCCAGGACGAAGTGAGCCAGCCCGGCGCTGAGCGTCATCGCCAGCGCCAGGCCGGCCCACTGGTAGGCGTCCAGCGGCCCCAGCGGTGCCTGGGCGACGGCCGGCAGGTGTTGCCGCAGCCACAGGCCGGGCACGTCCCAGAAGTCCGCCCCGCGGTTGGCCTCCGGCACGTCGGCCAGGGACGGGTCGGGCCGGCGGTCGGCCACGGCCCGGAACATGGCCTCGACCTTGTCCACCGTCTCGGCCGTGAACAGCCACGCTCCGGCTCGCGGCCCGTCGCCCTTCTTGCCGAGGACGATCCGTCCCAATTCGCCGCGGTAGAGGCTGTACCGCGGCCCGTTCGGGTCGTCG
>DASXAN010001285.1:0-4039 GCA_036406755.1 Gemmataceae bacterium | reverse complement strand
GGCTGACAACTGTCAACGACACTTGGTTGCCCTCGGGGCGCTCACGCAACCCCGCTCGCCGTTGTCATTCGCCGCCCCACTGCTGCTCCACAAGCGTTAGCACGTCCCGGAACGGCACGTCCGCCAGCCGGCCGAACCGGGCGTCCCGCGTCAGCCGCGCCTTGCTCGTCGCCGGCGACGCCAGGCCGCACAGGAACCGCGCCACCTGCCGCGGCGCCGCCAGCGCAGCGTGCCCCTCCGCCTTCAGCGCCCGCACCAGCTCGCGCTCCGCCGCCCCGAGCGGCGGGTGCTCGACGGCCGGCGGCGGCTCCGGTCGGTGGCCCAGGCACCAGTCGCAGTGGCCGCAGTCGGGGCCGGGGGGGTCGCCGAAGTAGGTCGCCAGCCGCCACGTCCGGCAGCCGTCGTGGGCCGCCAGTTGCAGCACGGCGTCCAGCCGGTCGATGTCCCGCCGCTCCCGGTCGGCGAACCGGGCGTGCAGCTTCGCCGCCAAGGCCGCCACGTCCCCCGGCCGCTTCACCAGCCGGTAGCCCTGCCGCGCCCCGGCGACTTGCAGCGTCAGGTTGCCCTTTTCCTCCAGGTAGTTCAGCGCGGCGACGATCCGCTCCCGCGAATCACCGGTCGCCGCCGCCGTCGCGGCCACGTCCAGCGTCAGCCACTTCACTGCCTTCGTCGCGTGGCTGAAGACCCGCTTCAGGAACGCGGCCCGCTTGGGGTCGAAGTCCTTCAAGATGTCCGCTGATGGGCGGTGTGCCTGGAACTTGTATTCGCTGTAGAACGGCCCGGTCGCCGCCAGCACGCCGAGCAGCCCCAGGTAGGTGAGCAGCGTCTCGACCACGAGCGGGCGGATGTCGTGCTCGCCGGCCAGTTCGTGGGCGGCCACGTCGAACGCGTCGCCCCGGCCCAGCACGTCGGCGACGACGCCCCGCACCGCCTCCGGCGTCGGCGTGTCGCCGTAGACGAAGTTCTCCAGGGCGATCCGGTCCCGCGGACAGACGAAGACCTCGCACGCCGACGGCAGCCCGTCCCGCCCGGCCCGGCCGATCTCCTGGGCGTAGTTCTCCAGGCTCTTGGGCAGGTTGTAGTGGTAGATGTTCCGAATGTTCGATTTGTCAATTCCCATGCCGAAGGCGATGGTGGCGACGACGACGGCGTGCGGCTCGGCCATGAACCAGTCCTGGATCGCGTGCCGCACGTCGGCCTCCAGCCCGGCGTGGTACGCCTTCGCCGGCACGCCGCGGTCGGCCAACATCCGGGCCACCTGCTCGGCCGTCCGCTGGAGCGTGACGTAGACGATTGTCGCCCCCGACGGCCGTTCGGTGAGTCGTTTCGCTAGGAGAGTATCGGCCTCGCCGGGGCGGCACGGCGTCAGGTGCAACGTCAGGTTCGGGCGGTAGAAGCCGGTGCGAACGATGTCATCGGCGGCGATGCCGAAGGCGCGGGCGATGTCGGCGGCGACGGCCGGCGGGGCGGTCGCCGTCAGCCCCAACACCCGGCCGACGTGCAGGTCCTTCGCCAGGGCCGCGAGCTTCAGGTAGTCGGGGCGGAAGTTGTGGCCCCATTCGCTGATGCAGTGGGCCTCGTCCACGGCCAGGAGCGCGATCCGGCGCGTGCGGAGGGTTTGCAGGAACCGCTCGTTGGCCAGCCGCTCCGGCGAGACGTAGAGCAGCCTTAGGGTGCCGGCGCGGAGAGAGGTGTAAACCTCACGGGCTTCGGCGGCGGTTAGCGACGAGTCGAGCCGGGCGGCCGGCACGCCGCGGCCCTTCAGGAAGTCGAGCTGGTCCTTCATCAGCGCGATCAGCGGCGAGACGACCAGCGTTAGCCCGTCGAGGAGCAGGGCGGGGAGCTGGTAGCACAGGCTCTTGCCGCCGCCGGTCGGGAAGATGGCCAGGACGGACTGGCCGGCCAGGAGCCGGTCCACGACGGGCTGTTGGCCGTCGCGAAAGGCGGGAAAGCCGAACGTGGAGCGGAGCAGGTCGAGCGGAGCGGGCATGGCGGTCTCCGGGGGTCGAGCCGCCCATGCTACCGCGCCGCCGGCCGGGAAAAAATGTCCGGCGGCGACAATGCCCGGCCGGCGGCGGCGAACAACCGGAAGACGCGGGGCCGCGCCGGCGGCGGGAGGAGGCAGCGATGACGAGCGTCCCGTTCACCATGAGCGTTTACGGCGGGCTGGCCGAGTGTCACGGCCTGCTCCGGCCGGAGGGCGACAGCCTGGTGCTGGAGTACCAGGTGCAGGACAACATGTTCGGCATCGTCCGCGGCCGGGCGAAGGCGGTCCGCATCCCGCTGGCCGACCTGGAGTCGGTGGAGCTGAAGGGCCGGTGGTTCGGGCGGAGCCTGGTGATCCAGGCGCGGAGCCTGTTGACGCTGGCCGCGGTGCCGAACGCCAAGCAGGGGCGGCTGGAGCTGATCGTCGCCCGGCCGGACTGGCCGGCGGCGGAGCGGCTGGTCCGCGGTGCCTACGAGTAGTCCCGCCCCGGGGAGGACGACGTGCTCGGGAGATTTCACGCCGCGTGCGGCGTCCTGTCGGTCCTGATCGGCCTTTGGATTCTCCTGTCGGCCAAGGGGACGCGGCTTCACGTCCGGATGGGTTGGGCTTACGTCGCGTCCATGCTGTGTCTGAACCTGTCCGGGTTTTTCATTTACCACATCACCGGCGGGTTCAATCTGTTTCACGTCGTGGCGATCATCAACCTGGTGTTGCTGGCCGTCGGCGTCGCCCAGGTGGTGTACCGCGCCCGCTGGCGCAACTGGCTGTGGCGCCACTACCAATACATGTGCTGGTCGTACGCAGCGCTGCTCGCCGGCGCCAGCAATGAAGCCTTCGTGCACATCCCCCCGCTCCGGCGGCTCAAGTCGGAGACTACGAACTGGCTCCCGCTGTTCGCGGCCGTGGCGATCGTGGTCGGTGCGGCCCTGGTCATCGCCCGGCGGCAGCAGCAGATGCTCGAGCGCTACGGTCGGCCCGGATGAGCCGTCGGCGGCACGAGGACCTATTCCGCACAGTCCAGGTGCAGCCAGTAGACGTGCTGCCGCAGGGCCAGGGCGAAGTCGTCCGCCGACGTCGGGGCCGGCTCCCCGGCGGCGTGCAACCGCACCCGCCAGACGCTCGGATGTTCCCCCGCGAAGAAGTCCGCTAGGAAGCGGAACCATTGGCCGACACACGCCCGTCGGACGTCGGCCGTGACTTGCTTCGCCAGCCCCTCCGCTCCGCCGAATGTCGGGCCGAAGAACCACGCCTCCACGACCGGCCGCAGCCCTTCCAGCCCGGTCGCCAGCCTCTCCAGGGTGAGCTGCCAGTGCGGGTGGGCACCGGGCAGCGTCTCGAAGTGGGCCTCCAGGCTCGATTGCAGATCGCCCTGCCACTCGACCCGCTCGAACTCGAAGCAACACTCCCGGTCGGGGCCATGGTTGAGCTGCTCGACCGCGTCGAGGTAGCCCTGGATCTCGCGGAGCTGCGGGTCGGTCATGGGGCACCGCCACCCGGCAAGCCCACCCGCGGCGGCGGGTGGGTTCTTCTTCACCCACCCGCCGCCGCGGGTGGGCTTGCACAGTTTTGCGTTACTCGTTCAGACTCCGCGGCGCCTCTGCGGGCGGGCACCCCGCGTCGATGTACGCCTGCAACACCATCTGCGCCGCCACCCGGTCCCGCCGCTCTTTCCGCCGCTTGTGCGTCAGCCCGGCGTTCCACAAGGCCGATTCGGCCTGCACCGTCGTGAACCGCTCGTCGTAGTAGGTCACCGGCAGGCCGGTCACGCCGCCCAACCACGCCCCAAACTCGCGCGCCTCCTTCGCCTTCACGCCCTCACGGCCGTCGGTGTGCACCGGCAGGCCGACCACCAGCCCGACTGCCCCCTCGGCCGCGGCTACCTGGCGGAAGTAGGCCGCGTCGGTGTCGGCGTCGCGGCGGGTGTAGGTGGCCAGCGGCGAGGCGACGATGCGGTCCGGGTCGCACACCGCCAGCCCGACCCGCACCGTGCCGTAGTCCACTCCCAGCAGTCGGCCCTTCACAGGTAGCGGTCCAACCCTTGTTGCTTGAGCC
>DASXAN010001284.1:0-4267 GCA_036406755.1 Gemmataceae bacterium | reverse complement strand
TCAGAAGAACCCGCCTTACTGACCTCTGACTTCTGACTTCGGACCTCTGCTACTTCAGCATCCCCACCTTCTTCGCGTACGGGAACAGCCCGCCGGCCTCGATGATCGGCCCGACCTCGCCGAGCGGCTTCAGCGCCCACGTCTCCCCGGTCGTCCGGTTCACCAGCCGGTTGTTCGCCGTGTCGATCTCGACTTCGTCCCCGGTGCAGACGCGGTCGCACAGCCGCTCGACGCTCTCGAACGGCACGAGGTAGCCGCCGTTGACGGCGTTGCGGAAGAAGATGCGGGCGTAGAACTCGGCCACCACCGCCTTGATCCCGGCCGCGGCCAGGGCGACCGGGGCGTGCTCCCGCGACGAGCCGCAGCCGAAGTTCTTGCCGGCCACGATCACGCCGTACGGCGAGACGAACTCGTCGTCCGGGCCGTGGAACGGGACGTGCCCCTTGGGCAGCCCGGCCCGGTCCGGCGGCACGCTCGCCAGGGCGTACTTGCCGAACATCCGGTACTCTTCCGGGATGGACGGGTTGAACGTCAGGTACTGGGCGGGGATGATCTGGTCGGTGTCGATGTTGTCGCCCAGGACGTACGCCTTGCCGCGGATGACGGACTGCATCGGAAGACCCCGATTCGGACAATGAACCACAGATACACACAGATGCACACGGATAGAAAACCGGCGAACAGTCTTCTGATCGGTGGGCAGTCGTGGTCAATTGTATTGGCGGAGGTCGAGGGATGCGCGGTGGCAAGGCGTTGATGATCGTCGCCGCCCTGCTGGCCGCCGGGCCAACGTGGGCCGCCGACCCGTCGCCGTTGGTCCGCCGGTTCGGCGACAACCGGTTCCGCGTCACCGGCTGGCCGATCGGGTCGGCCCTGTCGCCGGACGGCTCGCGGCTGGCCGTGCTGTCGGCGGTCGGCAACGACCGGGTCGTGCTGCTGGTGCTGGACGCCGTCACCGGCCGGCACGTCAGCCGGGCGACGGTGGAGACGCACGGCCACTTCGCCCCGCCCGGCCTGGCGTTCTCGCCCGACGGCAAGTACATCGCCGCGGCGGTCGCGCCGGAGGTCCACGTCGTCTGGGCCGCCGACACCGGCCGGCTCGTCCTGAAGCTGCCGCTCGGCGAGCGCTGGTCCAGCCTGTGCCGGTTCACCCCGGACGGCCGGCTGGTCGTCACCGGCGAAAAGGCGACCGACCTGTACGACCTCCCGTCCGGCAAGGTGGTGGGGACGTGGCCGGCCGGCGACGTCGCCCGGTTGACAACCGACGCGAAGACGTTCGCCCGGATCGACTTCCCGACCTGGACCGTCAGCCTCGGCGACCCGGCGACCGGGGCCGTGGCCGGCACGCTGCCGGTGACCATGCCGAAGGACGCCAGCGGCAGCGGCCTGGCGTTCTCCGCCGACGGCACGAAGCTGGCCGTCGTCCCCGACCGCACGAAGCTGCAAATCTGGGACGTGGCCACCCGGCGGAAGGACGCGGAGGCGGAAATCCCCGCCGCCGCCGTGGACAAGAACGACCCGTATTACGTCGTCCGCTTCGCCCCGGACGGGCGGACGGTCGCCTTGGAAACCAAGCGGGGCGCGATCTACCGGTGGGACGCCCGGACGCTGGCCCCGCTGCCGCGGCTCGACGCGCCGTGGGCGCTGTACGTCCGCGGCGTCCACTGGTCGAAGGACGGGCGGACGATCCTGGCCGTCGCCGACAACGGCCTGGTCAACCGCTGGGACGCGGCGACCGGCAAGCCGCTGCCGGCCGACGGGTATATCCGGCGGGTCCACTTCGGCCTGACCGCGGACGGATCTCAGTTGGCCGTCGGCGACCACGCCGGGCGGATCGACGTGTACGACGTGGCCACCGGCCGACTCGTGCGACAGCTCGCCCCGGGCGGCGGGCCTGCTGGCCAGCTCATGTGCTTGGCCGTCTCGCCCGAGGGCACGCGGATGGTGACCGGTCACCGTGACGGCGGGGTCCGTTTACTCCGCCTGGCTGACGGACAAGACGCCCCACTCGTCCCGGCGGATGCCGGCAGCTGGTTCGACTACCTGGGCTGGGCGCCGGACGGGTCCGCCGTCTACGCCGCGGACGGCGAGAAGGTCGCCCGGCTGGCCGTCCCCGGCGGCCGGCCCGTCTGGACGTTCCCGGCCGGCCGGGCCGCCCTCAGCCCGGACGGCCGGTCCGTCGTCCACGTCAACGGCAACGAGGTGACGGTCCTCGACGCCGCGACCGGCCGGCCGGGCCGGTCGTTCGCGGTGACGCCGCCCCGGTACGCCAACGGCCTTTCCGGGCTGGTCCGGCCGGTCGTGTTCGCCCCGGACGGCCGCCGGCTCGCGGCCGCCCTCGGGGACGTGGTGGCGATCCTCGACCCCGCCGGCCGGGAGCTTCGACGGTTCGTCGCCGCCGACCCGGTTCCGCCGCCCGACTTCAACGCCCAGCGGATGGGAGCGCTGCAGGAGCCGCACCTTGTCGAGGCGCTGACCTTCACCCCGGACGGCCACTGGCTCGTTTCGGGCAGCCAGGACCGGGCGGTGAAGGTGTGGGAGGTGGCGACCGGCAGGCTGGTGGCGCGGTTCGACGGCAGTGACAGCCCCATCGAGCAGGTCGCGGTCGCGTCGGACGGGCGGACGGCGTTCGCCGCCGGCTCCGACGGGTTCGTCGCCCAGTGGGACCTGACGCCGCGGGCGATCGCCGGGCGATCGCCTGAGGAGTTGTGGGCCGCGGCCGCCGACCCGGACCCGACGGTGGCCGTGCCGGCGGCTTGGGCGCTCGCCACCGGTCCCGCGGCGCGGGAGTTCCTGGCCGGCAAGCTGCCGCCGGCGGAAGCCACGGCGGCCGGGCAAGTCGACCAATGGCTGAAGGACCTGGACGCCCCGGGTTTCGCGGCCCGCGAGGCGGCGGAGCGGGCGCTGGCGGCCCGCGGTCGGTTGATCGAGGCGCGGCTGCGGGAGTTGGCGAAGTCGCCGCCGAGCCCCGAGGCCCGGCGGCGGGCCGAAGCCCTGCTCGCCCGGCTGGACGAGGCGTACCCGCCGGCCGACCTACGGGCGCTGCGGGTCGTCCAGGCGTGCGAGCGGGCGGGGCACCGGGAGCTGCTGGCGCGGTGGGCCGGCGGCGCCGCCGGGGCGGTGCTGACCGAGGATGCGAAGGCGGCGCTGGCCCGCCGCTCGCCGACGGCCGCCCCGGCGCGTTGACCGGCCGCCGGGCGACCGGTACACTCGGTGACGGACTCGACAGAGTCTCCCGCCGCCCGCCCCCTCCCACGAGGCCGTCCCATGGCCACCCCCCGCCGGTCCGCGTTCACGCTCATCGAGCTGCTGGTGGTGATCGCCATCATCGCCATCCTCATCGGCCTGCTCCTGCCGGCGGTGCAGAAGGTCCGCGAGGCCGCCGCCCGGGTGAAATGCCAGAACAACTTGAAGCAGATCGGCCTGGCCCTGCACAACTACGAGAACAGCCTCGGCCGGCTGCCGCCCGGCAACACCGACCAGCCGGACCCGAGCATCGCCTCGACCCTGGTGCTGATCATGCCGTACCTGGAGGAGGCGAACCGGTACCAGCTGTTCGACATGACCACCAACATCGACAGCAGCGCGACGAACGCCACGGCGCGGACGCAGGAGGTGGGCATCTTCCTCTGCCCGTCGGACCCGTCCGACGGGAAGCGGGTCACCGGGGGCAAGCCGATCGGCCGGAGTAACTACTACGCCAACCTGGGCATCAACGGGAACTGGCGGAACGCCAAGCAGGAGACGGGCGGCCCGTTCTACAACAAGTCCCAGGTCCGCCTGGCGGACATCGCCGACGGCACCAGCAACACGGCCGCCTTCGCCGAGGTCAAGCGCGGGGTGGCCCCCCAGCACAACCTCTACGACGCCACCCTCATCCCCGACGGCTCCTGGACCGCCGCCTACGACCTCGCCCCGCCGCCCGCCTGCGACGCCGGCAACGCCGACCCCCCGACCAACTCGTACCACGACAGCGTCGGCCTGAAGATGTACCGCGGCCGGCACCCGTACTGCTACTACACCCACACCTTCCCGCCCAACCGCGAGGGGCCGGACTGCATCAACGACCCGGGCAACAACAGCGCCCACGTCGGCGCCCGCAGCTACCACTCGGGCGGGGTCAACGTGCTGTTCGCCGACGGGTCGATCCACTTCGTCACGAACTCGATCGCCTTCCCGGCCTGGCAGGCGCTCGGGTCGCGGGGCGGCGGCGAGGTCGTCTCGGCGGCGTTCTAGCGATCTGTCACACCGCGGATGTAGGGTGGGG
>DASXAN010001283.1:0-9540 GCA_036406755.1 Gemmataceae bacterium | reverse complement strand
GCTCGTGCGAGTGCGGCAACAGGCTGGCCTCGATGTACAGCACCTCGCCGCCGGTCTCCGTCCAGGCCATGCCGGTGGCCACGCCCGGCGGCAGGTCCTTGCGGCCCTCCTCCGGCAGGAACGCCTCCGGGCCCAGCAGGTCGGGCAGGTGGTCGGCTTCAATTGTGACGGGCTTCGTTTCCCCCTGGGCGAACCGCAGGGCCACCTTGCGAACCAGCCGGCCGATGCCTCTCTCCAGGTTCCGCACGCCGGCCTCGCGGGTGTAGCGGGTTACGAGCCGCCGCACCGTGTCGTCCGGGATGGTCACCTGCTCGGCCGTTAGCCCGGCCTCGGCCAGCTGCCGCGGGACCAGGTACCGGCGGGCAATCTGGACCTTCTCTTCCTCGCTGTAGCCGCTCAGCCGCAGGATTTCCATCCGGTCCAACAGCGGCCGTTGGACGGTCGCCAGGTCGTTGGCCGTGGCGATGAAGAAAACCCTCGACAGGTCGAACGGCAAGTCGAGGTAATTGTCGCGGAAGGTGTAGTTCTGGGCCGGGTCGAGGATTTCCAACAGGGCGGAGGTCGGGTCGCCTCGGAAGTCCCGGCCGACCTTGTCCACCTCGTCGAGCATGACGAGCGGGTTGTTCACCCCGGCCCGGCGGACGGCCTGGATGATCCGGCCGGGCATGGCCCCGATGTACGTCCGCCGGTGGCCCCGCAGCTCGGCCTCGTCGTGCATCCCGCCCAGGCTGAGCCGCTCGAACTTTCGCCCCAGTGCCCGGGCGATCGACTGGCCCAGCGACGTCTTGCCGACCCCCGGCGGGCCGACGAAGCATAGGATCGGCGCCTTCGCCTGCGGGTTCAGCTTCAGCACCGCCAACTGTTCGAGAATGCGCTCCTTCACGTCCTTCAGGTCGTAGTGGTCCTCGTCGAGCACCTGCCGGGCGTGCGGCAAGTCGAGCACATCGGCCGTCGCCTTTTTCCACGGCAGCTCGGAGACCAGCTCCAGGTAGGTCCGCGTCACCTGATGGTCGGGGGCCTGCGGCGGGAGGCGTTCGAGCCGGCCGAGTTCGCGGTCGGCCTCCTTGCGGACCTCCTCCGGCAGGTCGGCCTCGTCCAGCTTCCGCCGCAGTTCCTCGATTTCGGCTTTCTCCGGGGCCGTCTCGCCGAGTTCGTCCTGGATGGCCCGCATCTGCTGGCGGAGGATGTATTGCCGCTGCTCCTTGGACATCTCCGACTGGGCCTGTGTGGCGATTCGCCGCCGCAGCTCCAGCACCTGCACTTCGTGTTGCAGGTAGTCGTGGATCAGGCGGAGGGCTTCGAGCCGGGTCGCGGCCTCCAGCAGGGCCTGCTCCTTGTTGACGTCCAGGCCGAGCATCGACCCGAGCAGGTACGCGAGCCGCAGCGGGTCAGGGGTGGAGGCGAGCATCTGCTGGACGTTGGCAGCGCCCTGCTGCGGCTGGGCCAGCTCGACCGCCCGCGCGGCCAACTCCAGCACCGCCCGCTGGAGCGCTTCGACCTCAGTGCCGTCGTCGTCCGGAAGCGGCACGACCTCGATGCGGGCCTTCAGGAACGGCTCGACCTGGTCGAACGCCACGAGACGGACGCGCTCAAGCCCCTGGACCAGGACCTCGACCGCCTCCTCGCCGCGGTTGAGCCGCTTGATGACGGCCCGGGTGCCGATGGGGAACAGGCCGTCGGGGACCTGCGGTTCGTCGGCGTCGGTCCGCTGGGCGACGAGGACGAGGGTCTTCTCCTCGCTGGCCAGGGCGGCGTCGACGGCGGCGACGGAATTGGGCCGGCCGACTGCCAGGGGCAGGAACAGCGTCGGGAACAGGACGGTGTTCTTCAGCGGCAGGACGGGCAGGGCGACGGCAGCAGGCGGGGACGGCGTGGCGGCGGGTTCGGCCGGGGCGGGGGCGGCGATGGCTTCCGTCGTCACGCGGTGGCCTCCCGGAAGATGCGGACGAGCAACATGCCGTCGCGGAACTCGGTGTCGATCCGGGCCCGCTGGAGGTCGCCGGGCAGCTCGACCTGTCGCTCGAACCGGCTGTAAGCGATCTCCATGTGGACCTGGCGACACCCGGGTTCGAGGCAACAATCGCGCCGCCGCCCGCGGACCCGTAGGGCTCGGCCGCGGGCCGTCAGTTCCACGTCCTCGGGGCGGACGCCGGCCAGCTCGAACTTGACCAGCCAGCCGTCGGGGGTGCGATAGACGTCGGTAGCTGGCCGCCACTCCGCGGATTGCTCGGTGCCGGCGGTGTAGAAGAGGGAGACGAGTTGCACCACGTCGCGCGCCATGGCCGGACTCCGAGTCTGGACGGCGTGTCGCGGTCGGCGAGGCTCGCGGGACGCCGGACTTTCAGTATATCCGGCGGCACGGCCCACGTCGTCCCCGCGGTCATCGACCGGCGACCGCGGCAAGGGCGGGGAATCTGCTATCGCGCCGGTCGGGACGGTGGTAGGATGTGAGCGGCAACGATGATGGAGGCCCACTCATGCCCCGCACTCACCGGTCTGCCTTCACGCTGATCGAGCTGCTCGTCTCAATCGCCATCATCGCGGTGCTAATGGGCCTACTCCTGCCCGCCGTCCAGAAGGTCCGCGACGCCGCCGCCCGGACGAAGTGCCAGAACAACCTTCACCAGATCGGGCTGGCCGTCCAGCACTACGAGGTGGCCAACGGCTACCTGCCCTCCAGCGGTTCATGGTCCACCTACCTCTCGCCACCGGGATGGCCTGGCGAACCCTACTCGGCGCATGCCCGCATTCTGCCGTACATCGAGCAAGCGAGTCTGTACCAAAAGGTGAACCTCAACGCGGCCTCTACCAGTCAGCCCTTCGTCACGTCGCAACGGATCGAGATTTTCGTGTGTCCGAGCGATCCAAACGTCAGGCTGAGTCCCGGGCTGAAGCCGAACCCCCCGTTCGCCTTCAATACCCCGCCGGCATACCCGACCACATATGGCGCTGCCATCGGCGATTGGTTCAGCGAGAACATCAAGACGGGCCAATTTGGAAACGGAGCCTTCCCAGGCGCTTCTTGGCCGAATCAGAAGGGCGTACGAATGCTCGAGATCACCGACGGCACAAGCACGACAGTCGGGTTCGCCGAATTGAAGGCGATGTCCGCGTTCTTAGATAAGGTAGACCCGAACCTTCCCGCCACACTGCCAAACACGCCAGCCGACCTTTTGGCTCTTGGCGGTACTTTGCTGACGGGGATCCACAGCAGTTGGGCCGAAGGATTCCACGAGTTCGCCGCCCTAACGTTCGCATTCCCGCCCAACAGCCAAATGCTCTACTACAACTCCGCCGACCAAACGACATACGACCTGGATTGGGGCGGTACGAACTCTAGAACCCTTGCCGTCTACGGCGCCATCACCGCCCGGAGCTACCACACTGGCGGCGTCAACGCGCTGTTCATGGACGGGTCCGTCCGCTTTGTCGCTGACTCCGTCTCGCAAGCGACCTGGCGCGCCTTAGGCACCCGCAACGGCGGAGAGCCGATCGGCGGTTGATGGCTCGCGTGCGTCATGTCGCCGGAGTCACCGACCCCGGACGACGCGTCAGCCGCTATACATCCAGCTCGTCCGCCTCGGCGTAAGCCGCCTTCTCCATGATGAACCGGAACCGGCTGGCCGGGTCCTTGCCCAGCAGCTCCGTGAACGTCTTGTCCGCGTCCAGGTTCGAGTCGATCTGCACCTTCAACAGCGTCCGCTTCCGCGGGTCGAGCGTCGTTTGGCCGAGCACCTTGGCGTCCATCTCGCCGAGGCCCTTGAATCGCGTCACCTCCACCTTGGCGTTGGCCCGCTGGCCGGCCAGGATTTCCTCCTTGTGGGCGTCGTCCCGGGCCCAGTGCGTCTCCTTGCCGACGTCGATCCGGTACAGCGGCGGCTGGGCGATATAGACGTGCCCCTTGCGGATCAGGTCGGTCAGGTGGCGGAACAGGAACGTCAGCAGCAAGGTCGAGATGTGGTAGCCGTCGGCGTCGGCGTCCATGAGCAGGATGATCTTGCCGTACCGCAGGCCGTCGATCTTGAACTTCTCCCCGGCCCCGGTGCCGATGGCGGAGACGAGGTCGTTCAGCTCCGTGTTCGACAGCACCTTGGCGATCGGCAGGCCCTCGGCGTTCAGGATCTTGCCCCGCAGCGGCAGCACGGCCTGGAACTTCGCTTCGCGGCCCTGCTTGGCCGACCCGCCGGCCGAGTCGCCTTCCACGATGAACAGCTCTGTCTCGCCGAGATTGGACGAGCGGCAGTCGGCCAGCTTGCCGGGCAGGTTCAGCCGCCGGCTGGTGGCGCTCTTCCGCTTGACCTCGGTGGCCGCCTCGCGCGACGCCAGCCGGGCCTTGGCGGCGAGCACGATCCGGCCGACGATCTGGTCGGCGGCCGTCGTGTTGTTGTTCAGCCACGCCTCCAGGGCCGGGCGGACGATGCCCTCGACGGCAGACGTGAGTTCGGGGTTGTTCAGCTTCTCCTTCGTCTGACCCTGGAACATCGGCTCGCGGACGAACACGCTCAGGACGCCGACGATCCCTTCGCGGATGTCATCGGCGGTGATGTCGAGGCCCTTGATCTTGATCTCGTGGGTGGCGATGTAGTTGCGGATGGCCTTGGCGATGGCCCCCTTGAACCCGTTCTCGTGCGTGCCGCCGGCGGACGTGCGGATGCCGTTGACGTAGGACCGGACCGTTTCGTCGGTCGCCTCCGTCCACTGGAGAACGGCCTCCAACTTCTCACTGTTGTCGCGGGCGACGTGGAACGCGGCCTCGGTGACGGCCGGCTTCTGTCCCTCCTGCACCAGCCGTGTCAGGAACTCCGGCAGCCCGCCGGGGTGGGCCAGGTCGAACGTCTCGCCGCTGACCTCGTTCTTGAAAACGATCTTCAGCCCGGAGTGGATGTAGGCCATGTCCTCCAGGTGGGCCTTGATCACGTCCGGGTCGAACCGGGTGGTCTTGAAGATCGTGTCGTCCGGCTGGAAGGTGATGGCCGTGCCGTGGCCCCGGAACGGGCCGACCTTCTCCAGCCTGCCCGTCGGCTTGCCCTTGGCGTAGGTCTGCCGCCACTCGTACCCGTCCCGGCGGACATCGGCGACGAGTTTCTTCGACAGGGCGTTGACGACCGACGAGCCGACGCCGTGCAGGCCGCCGGAGTGGAAGTACGCGTCGTTGTCGCCGAACTTGCCGCCGGAGTGCAGCGTGGTCAGGATCAGCTCCAGGGCCGGCCTCTTGTGCTTGGGGTGCAGGTCCACCGGGATGCCGCGGCCGTTGTCATAGACGGTAACGGTGTCCCCGGACTTGTGCAGGGTGACGGTGATGTGGTCGGCGTAGCCGTTGAGATACTCGTCAACGGCGTTGTCGACGATCTCCCAGACGAGGTGGTGCAGGCCCTTGGCGTCGGTCGAGCCGATGTACATGCTCGGCCGCTTGCGGACCGGTTCCAGGCCCTCGAGGACGGTGATGTCGGCGGCGGTGTATCGGGCGGCGGCGGCGGTGGACATTGCTTGGCGTTGGTCGGTGGTTCAGGAAGTTGTTGGCCCTTGCGGTCGCTACTGCTCGTAACGCTTGGAAACAATTTGTCCGGTGGCGGGGTCAATGACGTAATGCGGCCCGCCGCCGGCGACGAGCGGCTGGGCCAAGTCGTAATCGACGTGCCAGCCGTCCGGCCGAAGTTCCAGGGTGATTCGGTAGTCGCTCAGGTCCCGATAGACGGCCAGGGCGTCGCGGTGCGCGATGCGGAGGATTTCGTCACAGTTGAGGCCGGCCGGCCGTTGGGCCACAGTCATGGGGGTCATGATCGTCTCCGGTCAAACTACGGCGGGAAACCTGGGCCGCCGGTCGTCCCACCACGCCGGCAATCCGGGCCGGTCTTATGGTATCCGTCGTCGGCTCGGATGAGCCACGGCACGCCCGAGCGGGCGGCATTCACTTCATCGGTACGGCTCGGCCCGGGTTCCCACCCTTCGGCCGTCGGGTTCGGGTGGGTGTGATACGTCCCGACGATGACACTGCCGGACACCGGGGGCGGGTTTCCTAGGTCGAGTCGCCTCATTGTGCCGGGCGGGGCGCGGCGGACGGCGATTCGACCGGTGGCCGTGTCCTGATAGACCCAGCCGCCTTCCTCATGCCGGTTCGCCGGGTCATCGGCAAGCGAATCGACCCAGGCAGCCTCCATCTCCTGTCGCACGACCGGGTCGGCAAGCAATTCGTCCGCCGTCGGCGGTCGCGTCGGTGGCGTCATGCCGTCCCCTCGGTCAGAACAGCGACGCCCCGTCACCGTTCTTGCCGGCGTGGCCGTTCCGCTCGGCCGGCTTGCCGCCCTCGACCTGCTCCCA
Source organism: Gemmataceae bacterium (assembly GCA_036406755.1). Taxonomy (GTDB): domain Bacteria; phylum Planctomycetota; class Planctomycetia; order Gemmatales; family Gemmataceae; genus DASXAN01. The sequence continues at coordinate 3,222 of DASXAN010001283.1, read as the reverse complement.
GTCGATCAGCTCGATCGGGTGGGGGATGACCCGCTGCAGGTCGGCCCGCTTGACGATCTCGTACCCCTTGCCGCCGCGGTGAGTCGCGGGGTAAGCGCCGCGGCGGATTTCCTTTCGCACCCCGCCGGTCGTTTCGACGACCAGAGCATCAAAGCGGTTGCCGCTGAGTGCCCCGCCGAGGCAGGTGTCATTCTTGCCGAGCTTGATCCCCATCACGCCGCGGCCGGCGCCGGCGAGGACGTTGACCTCGGAGATGGGGAAGTGGATCACGTGCCCATCCCGCGAGGCGAGAAACATGCTCTCCTCCGAGTGCGGCACGACGGCCATGATCACCCGCTCGCCGTCGCCAAGCCGCACGTACCGCCGGCCGTTCTTGGTCGAGCCGGAGCGGAACGGGGCCAGCGGCGTCCGCAGGACCATGCCGGCCGACGTCGCAACGAGCAGGTACGGCCCCGGCGGATCGCCCTTGGCGCCCTTGACCTCCGCCGGCACGAACCGCTCGTCCGTCGTGACCACGTTGACGATCCGCACCTGGTCGGCCAGCTTGAAGAACTTGGCGATCGGCTCGCCGTAGCCGTGGCTGGCCGGCACCTCGTTGATCCGCATCGTGTACGCCGTGCCGTCGTCGGCGACGAAGACGGCGTGGTCCAGCGTCGAACCGGGGACGACGGCGATGACTTCGTCACCCTCACGGACGCGCGTCGTTTCGATGCTCGCCAGCCGGCCGACTCGCTTGACCCAGCCGTCGCGCGTCAGCACGACGTTGGCGTTCTCGCGCTGGATGTACGCCTCCTCGTCGAACTCCAGCACATCCTCGTCGGAGGCCATGCGGGTCCGCCGGCGGTCGCCGTACTTCTCGGCCAGAGCCGTCATCTCCGTCTTGATGACGCCCCACAGCTTCGCCTTGGACTTCAGGATGCCCTCGATCCGGGCCGCTTCCGCCTTCTTGTCGCGGAGCTCGTCCCGGATCCGCTGGATCTCCATCTGGGCGATCTTGTAGAGCTGGGCGTCGAGGATGGCGGCGGTCTGCTCCTCGTCGAGCTTGAACGCCTTCATCAGCTTCTCGGCCGCGTCCGCCTTGCCCGCCGACTCGCGGATCAGACGGATCGCCTTGTCGAGCGCGTCAAAGATGATTGCGAAGCCTTCGAGGATGTGGATGCGGCGACGGAGCTGCTCCAGGTCGAACTCGAACCGCCGGCGGACGGTGGCGAACCGGAAGTCGAGGAAGTGCCGCAGGATCGCCTTCAGTCCGAGCCGCTCCGGCTGCGGCCGGCCGTCCGGCCCGGGCACCAGGCAAGTCATGTTGTAGGCGTAGTTCTGCTGCAGCGCCGTCTGCTTGTAGAAGTAGGCCATCACCACGTTCGGGTCGGCGTCCGGTTTGATATCTAACGCGATCCGCAGCCCGTCCTTCTCGTTGGATTCGTTGGTCAGGCCGGTCACCTGCGGCAGCTTCCGCGCCTCGATGATCACGCCCATGTCATTCTCGAGCTGCCCCTTGTTGACGCCGTAGGGGATTGAGGTGATGACGATCTTCGGCCGCTTGCCCTGCTCCAGCTTCCACTCGCCCTGGACCTTGATGGTGCCCTGCCCCTCCTCGTAGATTCGCCGCAACGTGGTCCGGTCGGTGACGATCTTGCCGCCCAAAGGGAAGTCCGGCCCCTTGACCCGCTCCATCAATTGGGCGGTCGTGGCGTCCGCGTTCTCGATCAGGTGGACGCAGGCCCGGACCACCTCGCCGAGGTTGTGCGGCGGGATGTTGGTCGCGAGGCCCACCGCGATGCCCGCGGCCCCGTTGACGAGCAGGTTCGGAAACTGCGACGGCAGGACGACCGGCTCGGTGGTGGTGTTGTCGTAGTTCGGCCGGGTGTCCACGGTCCGCTGCCGCAGCTCGGACATCAATTCGTCGGCGGCCGCGGACAGCTTCGCTTCGGTGTAGCGCTCGGCGGCGGGCGGGTCGCCGTCCACGGAGCCGAAATTGCCCTGGCCGTGGACGAGGGGCAGCCGCATGACCCAGTCCTGGGACAGCCGGACGAGAGCCTCGTAGGCGGGGACGGTGCCGTGCGGGTGATAGTTACCGGTGACGGCCCCGGTGATCTTGGCGCACTTGGCCGGCCGGCCGTCGAACGACAGCCGCAGGTCGTGGTACATCGTGTACAGGATGCGCCGCTGCACCGGCTTGAGGCCGTCGCGGACGTCCGGCAGGGCCCGGGCGCTGATGACCGACAGGGCGTAATGCAGATACCGGTGCCGCGTCTCCTCGACGATCGACACCGGCTGAATCGTCTCCGCCATCCCCTTCCGTCTCCTCGGGTACAGGTGTACAGGAGATTATACGTCCCACATGTCTGGCGGCGTAGGTCAGTTGTATCAATGCGAAAGCCGCTTGCGGCTCGGCGGGTCATCGCCAAGCCGCAAGCGGCTCGTCCGGCGCCATTACTTCGCGGCGTCGGCCGGCGGCGGGTAGGCCTTCAGCACGTCGGCCAGTTGTTGTGCGTAGGTCGGCGGCACGGCCTGAAAACCGGCCATCGCCATGAGTGACAACAACTGCCGGCCCATGACCGTGGTGTGGGCCGTGCTCATCCCCTGCCGGAAGCGGCGAAGGGTATCTTCGTCAATCATGCCCGGTCGATAAGCCACGACGCCTTCCGGGAAGTTGTCGGAAGCCACGACGACCCGCAGCCGCTTCGACCGCCCCGAGTAGCGCTGGGCGTAGCCGTGGTACGCGCCGCCGTCCACGATCGCCGCCTGGACAGCTTTGCCATCCAGAACTTGATGAAGCGCGTCGTCCGGCGTAGCCGGGTTCGCGACCTGAGCGAAAAAGGCGTCCGGTGACTTGCCCAGCGCCTCACACTGCCGGTTGAGGAATAGGCGGGTGTATTCGCGCGTCCCCTGCGGCACGGCCACGACTTGGCCCTTGAGGTCGGCCAGGGAGTTCACCGGGCTGTCCAGGCTGACGACGACCAGGGCTCGCAGCGGTCGGTGCTGGGGGGCGGCGATCATCAGCGGCTCCAGCGCGGGCGTTTTCTGCTTCATCCACGCGAACTCGAACCCGTGGAACACGCCGAACTGGAGCTTGCCGGCATCCAGCTTCTCGCGCAGCTCGTCCCCCGGCGCTCCGCGCCCCACCAGCAGCACGCGCGCCGAGTGTCGCGCGATCAGCTGCTCGGCGAGTCCGCGCGCCAGCTCGCCTGCGCCGCCGCTGATCACGCACACTGCGCCCCG
>DASXAN010001282.1:0-1823 GCA_036406755.1 Gemmataceae bacterium | reverse complement strand
TCCGCTGGAGTTGTTGATAAACGGCGTGGATCACGGGTCGTTGTGGCGCCAACTCGGCCGCCGCCTTCGCCTCGGCGGCCGCCTGCGCCCGCAAGCCGTTGGCGTCGCACCACCGGGCCAGGCGGAGGCGGGCGTCGGCGTCCCGCGGATCGGTCTTGTCACGGAGGAACCGGTACGCGGCCTCCAGGTCGGCACAAGCCGTGACGACACGCGTCGCCGGGACGAACGTCTCGCCGCCGTCGCGGCTCACCCGGTACTGGTCGCCGACCCGCTCGACGCGGCCCTCAAGGACTTGCCGGTTGTCGAGCAGAAGCACGCCGGCCGCCGGCGGCGAGCCCGCGACAAGGGCCAGCGCCACCGCCGCGGCGACCGACAGCAGACGGGTGCGTGTGGTCATAACCGGCGGGCTATACAATGCCAACCGGGCGCGGTCAAGGCGAAGCGGTCAGGCGATTGGTCCGGCGTTTGCCCCGCGTGCCGACGCCCGCCCACCCGGAGGATTGACCCATGCGCGCGCTGTATTTCTTGTTCCTGCTGGCGTTCGTCGCCGCGGTCGGCGCGTTCGCCTACTTCAACCGGCAGGAGGTTTCGCTCCGCTTCTTCGACTGGTCAATGACGACGAGCGTCGCCCTGGTGGCGGCCGCCGCGTACGTGCTCGGGATGCTGAGCGGGTGGACCGTCGTCGGCATGCTCCGCCGGTCCTGGGACCGGGTCGTCGAGCCGACCCGGGCCGGCAACTACCGGCACGCCTGATGTGAGTCTGAGCAAACAGGGGCGAGCCGCCGAGCCTGTCCCGGCGATCTTTCGCAGGACCGCCGGGACAAGCCCGGCGGCTGGCCCGACTCAGGCGATTGCCGATTCAGGCACGAAGTGCCGCATCTCGTCGGCCGACAGCGCCCGGTCGAACTGGCTGCCGATCAGGTAGTCGCCGGTCTGTAGTTTGGCGACGTGAGCGACCCGCAGCGTGACCGGCAATGAAAAGCCGTCGTTGGTCGTCGCCAGCACGCCCCTGAGCGCGGCGCCGCGGTCCACCCTGGTGTTGAGCAACATGCTGACGCCGGTGGTCGAAATGTTCCAGACCAGGCCGACGGCGGACTTGCCATCGGCGGCCTCTAGCCGGCAGACGGTACCCAGCGTGGGCTGGCGGCGGACGGCGCTGCGGCGCTCCGCGGCCTTGGGGGGTGCGGTCACGGTGCTCATGGGTGGGCTCCCGGCGGTCGGCGGTCGGCCGCCTATGCCTTGATGATGTCGCGGACGGTCATGCCGCCCGGGATCATGGGCAGCACGTGTTCCTGGTACGGCACCTGCACGTCCAGCACGTACGGCACCTTGGCATCAATCATCTCCTCCAGCGCCTCGTCCACGTCCTTCTTTTCGGCGATCCGCCGGCTGCCGCAGCGGAACCCCTTGGCCAGCGTCACGAAGTCCGGGTACGGTGCCTCGCCCGGCCCGGCCCCGAGGTAAGTGTGGGCCCGGTTGCCGCCGTGGAACCGGTCCTCCCACTGCACGACCATGCCCAGGTGCTGGTTGTTCAACAGCAGCACCTTAACGGGCAGCTTCTCCGTGTACGCTGTGGCCAGCTCCTGGATGTTCATCAGGAAGCTGCCGTCGCCGTCGATGTCCACGACCAGCTTGCCGGGGTGGGCGGCCTGGACGCCGAGGGCCGCCGGCAGGCCGAAGCCCATCGCCCCCAGGCCGCCGCTGGTGAACCAGTGCCGCGGCGTGTTGCAGCGGTAATACTGCGCCGCCCACATCTGGTGCTGGCCGACGCCCGTCGTGACGATGGTCTCTTCGAGCTGGTTGCGGTCGCGGACGATCTGCCA
>DASXAN010001281.1:0-5528 GCA_036406755.1 Gemmataceae bacterium | reverse complement strand
CGGGGCGAATGACCATCAGCGGCGGATGTTCGCCGACTCCCTGCGGGCGGCCCTGACGCTGGCCGAGGTCCGGCACCTCGTCGCCACCGTGGGGATGGACCCGACGGCGGTGCGGCCGACCTCGGACCGCCACTGGACTTGGTCGGCCCGCAAGCCGGTTGCGGCTTAGCGACTTGCCGTCGCCGACGGTCGCCAATCTCATGCTCACCGCCCTCGAATCGTTCGGCCGCTACGTCGCGTTCGCCCTGCGGGCGCTCGTCGCCGCGCCGCTGGCCGTCGCCCGGCCGCGGGAGGCGCTGCGACAGTTCCACGCCGTCCTGACCGGGGCCCTGCCGCTGGCGGTCGTCGCCGGGCTGGCGGTCGGCGTCGTGCTGTGGATGCACCTGCGGGGCGTGCTGGAGCGGTTCGGCGGGCACGAGGCGGTCCAGTACCTGCCCACGGCCGTGGCCCTGGCCGTGACGCTGGAGTTCGCCCCGATCGGGGCCGGGTTGATCGTGGCGGGGCGGAGCGGAGCGAGCCTCGGGGCCGAACTCGGGTCGATGAAGCTCACGGAGCAGATCGACGCCCTGGAAGTGCTCGGCTTCTCGCCAATGCGGGAGCTGGTCGGCCCGAGGGTGCTGGCGTGCGTGCTGACATTGCCGATCCTGACCGTCTTCATGGACTACCTGGCGCTCGTCGGCAGCTTCGCGGCCGAGCACCTGGCGAGCGGCGTGAGCTGGGTGCAGTATCAATCGGCGAGCTTGGCCGGCCTGCGGTTCACGGACACGCTGCTGGCGACGCTCAAGACACTGGCGTTCGGCTACCTGATCGGCGTGGCCGGGTGCTATTTCGGCATGGCCGCGACCGGCGGGACGGAGGGCGTCGGCCGGGCGGCGACCCGGAGCGTGGTGGTGGCGACGCTGAGCGTGCTGCTGGCCAACGTGCTGCTGGTGCGGTTGATCCAGCTGGCGGTCTAGGAAAGGCGATGCCGCCGTGTTCCGCGCCGCGGCGCGGTGATACATTGGAGGAGGTCCGCGCCCGTAGCTCAACTGGATAGAGCAACGGCCTTCTAAAACAAGTCGATGCGAGGAAACCCTGGATTTCCCGGGGTTTTTGCATTTCCGGCTTCTCCACTTGCCCCTCCCGACACCTGCCCGCGGGTGTCAGCGGGTGTCAGGGTGGTTTGGCGGCAATCTCGCCAATCGCTCTGGGCGAACCGCTCCGTTCGCCACGTGCGGGGCATCCGTGCCCCAGCGGAGGTGTCACGATCCGAAGCAGAAACAGCGGGCGTACGCCAGTAGCGCCGCCCGGCCGTCGGCGTCCGGGAAATGCTCGGTCCACGGGGTGCCCCAGTCCTGGTGCTCGATCCGTGCCATCTGCGGCTCGCAGCAGTCGTCCAGGTCGCCGACGATCCGGCAGGCCGGCCCGCCGGTGCAAAGCAGGATTTCGTACTGCCCGCCGGCGTCCGTCGGGTCCTCCCCGGGCGCGTGCCAGTCCGACCGCACCTGCACCGACAGCGGGTCCTCCTCGATCCGCTCGCGGGCCTGCTCCTGGCTCTCGCAATCGCCGGCCGCCCCTTCCAGCTCGGCCAGCTCCTCCGCATCGTCCGGGTTGGCCTCGGCCCAGGTCGGCGGGCCGCCGTCCTCCGGCTCAAAGCCGTCGCGGTCGTCCCGCAGTTCTTGGAGCCGGTCGTAATCGCATTCCAGCGCGGCGACCATGTCCACGATGGACGCCAGCTGCCCCCGCGCTTGCTGCTCGCTGTCGTGGTCCCTAGTTTCTGCCATCGGTAGACCCTCGCAATCAGGGTTTGCCCCGGGCCGGCGCGTCTGACCACGCGCCGGCCCACTCCGTCCCCCCGCTCCCCATCGCTCCGGGCTTGCGACCGGCCCGCGGCGCGTGCCGCGGGGCTGGGTTAGGGGCGGGCATCCGTGCCCGGATCGGTCAGCGGCGGATGTAGGCGTTCACGCCGACGACGATCGGCTTGCCGTCCACCGTGGCCGTGGTCTGCTTGTTCCCGTGCGAGCTGGCGACGACCAGCGTCTTGCCCGACGAACTCGGGGCCGGGGTGCCCAGCGGGAGCGTCAGGACGAGGTGCCCATTCACGATTTCAGCTTTCATCGGTCTGCCCTCGGTCGGAGTCCGCCCCGCCCGACGTGGGCGGGGCAAGGGGCCGGCGGGAATGCGACCCCCCGCGGTGACGCAGCGGCCGGTCAGCGGTCGATCCGCTCCCGCGGGGTGAACCCGTCCAGCCGCGCCCGCGAGCAGGCGCCGCACTCGCAGCGCCACCGGCGGCCGTGCCAGTTGTCCCGGGCCACGTGCTTCCTGGCGATGCGGCGGGCTTGCTCCGACCATTCCCGCGTGGCCGGCGGTGCGGCCGGTCGGACGACGGCAGCGCCCAGGGGCACGGGGCGCGGGCCGTCGATCGGCCGGAGCGGCAGGCAGCCGTGCGGGCAGGTCTGATAGCCGCTGGGCGTCCGCTCCAGGTGCGCCCCGCAGAGCTCGCACGTCGCGGTCAGGGCGGGCGGGCCGTCGGTGTCGAACAGGGCCGGCTGGCGGGTCCGGGTGTCGGCGTAGCCGAACAGGGTCGGTTGCTGGGTCACAGCCGGCCCCTCCCGCAGACGACGCACTCCGGGCCGGACCCGCAGAACTCGCAGCGGCTTAACGGTCGGTCGGCTGGCACCACCCAGCCGAGCATTACGTCGGCGGCCCGCAGCCGGTCGGCGGCCTCCTCGTAGTCGTGCGGCAGTGCGGCCCGCGCTAGCCGCAGTTGCTCTCGCGCGGCGCGGATGTGCTCGAAACGGTCCATGGTGCATCCCTCCGAGAGTCGGTTGAAAGAGCGAGAAAACGGGGCGGAAACGCGGCCCGCGCCGCGAGCGCGGCCGGCCGGTCAAGGCGCCATCTCGCCGGCTTCAATCGCCTGCAACATGGCGCGGAGGTTGTTGCGGTGGGTCTGCGCGAGCCTGACGTAGCGCTCGATCGGCTGGCCGTCCAACCCCTCCCGCTCGGCGATGGCCTTGGCCCGCTCGGCGAACGGCCGAGCCAGGTCGCGGCGGGCAAGATCAAGCCGAAGACAGCGGGACAGCAGCGGGGAGGCGTCGGCGTAGTCCTCGAACAGCGCTTCCTGCCCCTCGACGGTGGTGGTGAAGACGACGACGACGTGGGCCGGGATGCGCTCCAGCAGGACCAGCAGTTGCCGGATCACGTCCTTGCGGAGCGCGTGGGCTTCGTTCACCAGATAGGCGCGGCCACCCCTGCCCCAGCCCCGGACGTTCATCTCGCCTTCCAGGTCGCGGAGTGCGCCGACGGTCAGCCCGGCCGCATCCACCTCCCGGATGAGTAGCTCGTCTGCTACCTCGGCGGCGATCAGCCTGGCGATCGTCGTCTTGCCGGTGCCCGACTGGCCGCTGATCCAGTAGGCGCGGCCGGCCAGCCCGCGCCGGGCCAGGGCTTGCACCCGTTGGACGATCTTGTCCTGCCCGACGACCTCACCCCATGTCCGGGGCCGGTACTGCTCGGTCAGGGGGCCGTGGAAGAGAGCGCCGTCCGCCATTGTTGGAACCTCCGCGTCGCGTCGGGCCGCGTTGTTTCGCCCTTGTTTTCCCCGTCTTTCCGGCCTGTTTGCGGCCTGTTTCGCGGCCGTTTCAACCGCGGTTTGCCGGAGATGGGGGGAGAGATGCCCTCCCACCAGAGGGGCGGTCGTCAACTGGCGGGCGGGTCAGCGGCGGGATTTGAGCCAGACCCCCGGCCCGCCGGGGCGGGGTGGGGGCGGCTTATCCCCCGTTCGCCGCCAGGCGGGGATTCGAGCCCGACGATTCGGGCAGCCGGTCGAGGGAACTGTGTCCAGAAATGGGATTGGGCCCACGCTCCGCCGCGCGAAGCTCAGGCCGTCGCCAGCGGAATAGCGGTGATCTCGGAGTTGTTCAGGGGCGGATGGAGACGGCAAACAGCCGGCTACGGCGTGAGCTGGCGCCGTGAGCCAACGAGCGGCACAGTTGCCATTCCCAGCAAGGAGTACGGGGATGGCGGCGACAGGGCCTCACGCTGCCGAAAAAAACCGGTCGCCGGCCGGTCCCCGGCTCGTCCGTTCATGTGCCCTCGTGCGTCGGCCGGACACACGCTGGTCGATCCGACCGAAGCAGTCAAGCCGAGAGCCAAATTGCCCTCAGCGTGTCAGACCGCAGCGCGCTACCCGCTGCCAGTATGGGGCGTCGGTGTGTCGGCGGAGCGCGGCTGCTGCGTTGCCACATTGGGACAGCAACGCAACCCCGTAAGCTCAAAGTCGAAGCGCCGTCACGGTTGGCCTTCATGCCTCGGTCGGACGATGCCGAGCTGTTTCATTCGGCCGCGGAGTGTATTGGGGTGGAGGCCCAGGATCTTCGCCGCGCCGTGCGGCCCGTCAATGACCCAACCGGACCTGTCAAGAGCGGCCAGAATGTGGTTTCGCGTGCTGGACTGCAGGCTTTCGAGCGGCGGTGTCGGTCCAGCGTCCGCTGCCGTCGGCCTTGCCCTTTCGGAACCGGACGGCGTTGGCGGACCGGCGTTCGCAGCGCGAGCCGCCGCGGCGAACACTTCCGGGTCTATCTCCAGCGCCGGGCCGTTGGACAGGATGACCGCCCGTTCCAGGACGTTTTCCAGCTCGCGAATGTTCCCCGGCCAGGAATAGCGGCTCAGTCGCTCCATGGTCGCCTTGTCGACCGACTCGATCCGCACTCCCACGCGGGCCGCGAACCGGGACACCAAGAAGTGAACGAGCAGCGGCACGTCCCCCTCTCGGTCGCGCAGCGGCGGGAGGGCGATGGGGAAGACGTTCAGGCGGTAATACAGGTCCTCGCGGACCTTGCCCTCGCGGATGGACTGGACGAGGTCCCGGTTCGTCGCCGCGATGACGCGGACATCGACCTTGATCGGATTCGTTCCGCCGACGCGCTCGAACTCGTGCTCCTGAAGCACGCGGAGAAGTTTGACCTGAACGTCGAGCGGAACTTCGCCGACCTCATCCAGGAAAATCGTCCCCCCGTTTGCGAGTTCGAAGCGGCCCACGCGGCGGCTGATCGCCCCGGAAAACGCCCCTCTTTCGTGCCCAAATAACTCGGACTCGACCAAACCCGCGGGCAGCGCGGCGCAGTTCAGCTTAATCAACGGTTTGTCGTGCCGCTGACTGGCGGAGTGAATGGCCCGGGCGATCAACTCCTTGCCGGTCCCGGTCTCCCCGGTCAGGAGGACGGTCGCGTCGGTCTTCGCGACCCGGTTCACTCTTTCCAGCGCGTCGAGCAGGGCCGGACTTTGCCCGATGATCTCCTCGAAATTGTGAACCGATTTGATCTCTTCCTGAAGGTAGACGTTCTGGGCGGCGAGTCGGGCCCTCTCCTGTTCCATGAGGACGCGGTCAGTGACGTCCAGGAACATGGTTCGCGTGTATTTGCCGCCGGGTTCTGGCTTCGCCCAGATCTCGATCCAGACGGGTCTGCCGTTGTCCTTGCGACGAAGCTCGACAACAACACCCCTGGTTTCCTCGCCACGGACCTGCAACGCAAACCGATCTCGGGCAA